>CAJQND010000203.1 GCA_905479595.1 uncultured Hyphomicrobiales bacterium | reverse complement strand
TGCCGAGGCCTACAATTGTGCCGGGTTTATCCGGTTTTGCGGCCTCATCTTTTTTAGCCTTTTTAACAGGTACGGCGATCGGATTGCTTGTGCCTGCCCCCGGCTCAAGGCCGAAGACCTCAAACACTTTTTTCAACCCCGGCGGTTGGAAATACAGCCCGATTACGCCGCCACACGCCACCAACAGCATGATGAGCGGAATGAACCGCACCTTGCGGAATATGCGCCAGACAAGCCCACCATTGTCATCCTTGGCGTTTGCTGCTGCACTCCTGTCGACAACATCCAAAGGCAGACCAGGGGTCTGGCCGCTGCCGGATGGGGCTTGCGGAGCGTCTTTGGTCATGGATTTGGTGCTCTGGCTTGACAGTTAATGACTATTGGGTCATTAATTCTGAATCTGGGAATAAGTCAAGAGATAAAGAGCTTTGAACACACCATCAAACCAGAAACTGGCACGCAAATCTGCCCATAAACCTGCACGGCGCAAGGATGCACGGCCGGCTGAAATTATCGAGGCCGGACTCGCGGAATTTGCAGCGAACGGGTTTTCCGCCACCCGCCTGGAAGATGTGGCAGTGCGTGCCGGCATCGTGAAAGGCACAATCTATCGCTATTTTGATAGTAAGGAGGCATTGTTTAAAGCTGCGGTACGCTCTCGGGTCATTTCCACACTGGACGAAATGGCAGCGATTGTGGATGTGTTTCCAGGCTCAAGCGAGGCACTGCTCTCAACGGTTATCAAGGCGGCCCATCGCCAGATTTTTGCATCCGAACTGCCCGTGCTCATTAAAATCATGGTGGCTGAGGGAAACCGCTTTCCCGACCTTTTGAGTTTTTATTACGAAGAAACCATCTGTAAGGCAGAAGCCCTGCTGCAACGTATCGTCCAGCGTGGTGTTGCCAGTGGGGAGTTCAACGAAGGTGCAGCAGCAAACCTGCCCATGATCATCATGTCTCCGGCCATGATGACCGCGATCTGGAGCCTGACGTTTGCCGCCAACCGCCCCATCCAAGCAGAGGACTTTCTGGAGGCTCATCTCGATCTGGTGTTCAACGGTCTCAAAGCGCGCCCACCGAAGGACTGACCTGGGACAGGAACCAGTCGATCATGATCTGCCGGGCGGGCTTTTGTTTGTCCTGGTTCGGATAGACAATGTAATAGCCGGGCTGGTTTTGCGCGGTATCGCGCCATAGCACAGTGAGTTTCTTTTGGCTGATATCCGCGTCCGCGAGCAATCGTGGCACCAGGGCAATGCCCTGGCCATTGGCCGCCGCATCCATCGCCAAAGCGGACTGGTTAAACTGCACTTTGCCAAAGGGCGCACCGGGGGCGGTCTCTTCCAGTAGCCGGTCCCAAAGGTTGTGGCTGTCCTGAATCAACCGGTGACCAGCGAAATCCTTGAGGTGTTCAATGTGGCCAATCTCCTCGCCAAGGGCTGGGCTGCACACGGCGCAAAGTTCAAGAGGCGCAAGCAGAACCGCAAGCACATCCTCGCCAAATGGTGGATGGCCCTGGCGAATGGCCAGATCAACGCCGTCTGACTGAAAATTGGAAAGACCTTCACTCGCTACAGTCTGAATATCGATGCCCGGATGGGCTTTCTCGAATGCGCCCAGGCGCGGCACGAGCCACTTTGCAGCGAAAGACGGCGTGACGCTTAAAACGAGTTGTGTGGATTGCGGGTGCAGTTTTTCCGTTGCTTCTTCGATCATCGCAAGGGCGCGGTGCACGGGCGCATGGTAGGTGCGGCCAATTGCGGTGAGCGCCAGACCACGGGCCTTGCGGTCGAAAAGCTTCAACCCCAATTCTGCCTCAAGATGGCGCACCTGCTGAGCTACAGCGCCTTGAGTCAAATTCAGTTCTTCCGCCGCCAGCCGGAAATTGAGATGGCGTGCAGCGGCATCAAACATTCGCAATGCGTTCAGGCTTGGTGTGCGCAAGGCAACCTCCCAGACAGTAGATTTTCTACAGCCTTGCGCGACGAGACATGATTAGTCAAGCGCGCATGATTTTCCCATACTCCCCTCAACATTCAAATCAAAGGAGCGCAGAAGATGGGAAACAAGGTAGCGATCATTACAGCAGGTGGCAGTGGCATGGGCGCGGATGCAGCGCGGCGACTGGCAAAAGACGGATACAAGGTTGCGATCTTGTCTTCTTCCGGCAAGGGCGAACAACTGGCCAAGGAACTCGGTGGGGTTGGTGTAACCGGATCCAATAAATCAGTCGCTGATCTGCAAAAGCTGGTTGATCTGGCGATGGAAACCTGGGGGCGGGTAGACGTTTTAATCAATTCCGCTGGCCACGGGCCAAAAGGTCCGGTCATGGATATTAGCGATGATGACTGGCACGAGGGCATGGAAGTTTACCTGCTTAATGTTGTGCGCCCGGCGCGCATTGTGGCTCCGATAATGGCAGCCCAGGGCGGCGGCGCGATTGTAAACATTTCCACGTTTGCTGTTTTCGAGCCGGACCCGCTTTTCCCGACTTCCGGGGTCTTTCGGGCAGCTCTTGCGGGCTTCACCAAGCTTTTTTCAGACAAGTTTGCCGCTGAAAATGTGCGCATGAACAATATTCTTCCAGGCTTTATCGACAGCCTGCCCGAAACCGAAGATCGCCGGGCGCGCATTCCGATGGAGCGCTATGGCAAGGCCAGTGAAGTGTCCTCGCTGATTGCCTATCTCTCATCTGATGATGCAGCCTATATCACCGGGCAAAACATCCGGGTTGACGGGGGGCTCACCCGCGCTGTTTGATGGTTTAACCAACAAACAAAACGGGGTCACCTATGCATCCGAATCCAGCGTTCAGGAAAGCACCTGAACACGAGAACATATCCATTGCCCGCGAGCGCAGTTTTGGTGTGCTCGCGGTCAATTGTGAACATGGCCCTCTTATGGGCCATATTCCGTTTCAGCTATCGGAAGACGGGGCTTATCTGGAAGCGCATTTGGTGCGTTCAAACCCGATTGTGCGGGTCCTTAAGAGCCCGGTCGAGGCGGTGATCGCGGTTTCCGGTGGCGATGCCTATATCTCCCCGGACTGGTATGGGGTGGAAAACCAGGTGCCGACCTGGAACTATGTAGCGGTGCATGTGCGCGGGACACTTAAACTACTGGAAGACCATGAACTTCGCGGTGTGCTGGACAGGTTGTCAGCAAACATGGAAACCCGCCTTTTGCCAAAACCGCCATGGAAGATCAATAAATTGGATCCAAGCGCCTTTGCGCAAATGGCACGGCAAATTGTTCCCATCGCCATGGACGTGAGTGACATCAACGGCACCTTGAAGCTTTCTCAAAACAAACCTGCTGAAGTCATTGCGGGCGCGGCTGCAGGCGTTGAGACGTCTGGTATAGGCGTGGAAACGCACAAAATTGC
>CAJQND010000202.1 GCA_905479595.1 uncultured Hyphomicrobiales bacterium | reverse complement strand
GAGGGGTACGCGGTGCGGGAAGCCAGTGTGCGTGGTGTGAGCTATGGGCGGTTGCGGCTTTGGGGGTCGTTGAGTTTCATCGCAGCTGGATTTGGCGGTGGATTGGCGCTCGATTATATCGATGAGCAGGCGATCATTGTGGCACTGGTTGGTGCTCATGTGCTGTTGTTTGCAGCTTGTCTCTATCTTGCGCCGGAAAGAGGTGCTGAAGAAGATATCGAGATCTCTGGCCCACCTGGTATTTTGCGCCTTGGGGATGCAACTAATTTGCTGACCCGGCGTCTCTTTCTGATTTTCTTGCTGGCGGCTGGGTTGGCACAGGCGAGCCACGCGGTGTTGTATGGATTTGGAACCTTGCACTGGCGCGAAATTGGAATTCCCGGCGGTGCCATTGGCATGTTATGGGGCATCGGAGTGGCCGCCGAAGTGGTGCTTTTTGCATTTTCCGGTTCAGCACTGAAGTGGATCGGACCTGCGGGTCTCATTTTGATTGGTGCGTTGGCGGGAATTGTGCGCTGGACTGGCACCGCTCTCGACCCGTCTTTGCCATTACTGTTTGGTTTGCAAATCCTCCATGCGTTGACCTTTGGTGCCACGCATCTGGGCGCCATTCACTTCATAAACAAAGCGGTGCCCCACAGACTACACAACACCGCGCAAGGCCTGTATGCGGCACTTGGGGTAAGCTTGCTTATGGCTATTGCAACCGCTGCCGCGGGCGGGCTTTACAGCACCTACGGTGCCTATGCATTCTTTGCGGCTGCTGGCATGTCGCTTTTTGCGGCAATGGCTGCATGGCGATTGTTCGTTACGTGGGACGGCGGGCGCATCATAGAAAACACCTCAGGCGCTACCCCCAAAGAGCACGCGGAGCCGGATGCATAACAGATCCTTCAAATGTGATCCCGGGGTCTCGGTCGCGGGCCAAAAGAAGCGGGCCATCCAAGTCAACAACTAAAGACATCTGCCCAATCAACATGGCAGGTGCCATGGCGAGGGATGTTGCGAGCATGCAGCCCGTCATCAGCGTGAGGCCGGCGTTTTCAGCTGCCTTTGCAAATACCAATGCATTGGTAAGGCCGCCGGTTTTGTCGAGCTTGATGTTAACCGCATCATATTTTCCCAAAAGCTGATCAAGTGTTGTGGCGTCATGGGCGGATTCATCAGCACAAATTGGAATGGGATGTTCAATTTCTGCCAGTAATCCGTCTTCACCTGCAGGCAAGGGTTGCTCCACGAGGGTAGCGCCTATTTCTGCGCAAATTTCCAGCATCCCTGGTAAGTAGTCGGGTGCCCACCCTTCATTCGCATCAATTATCAAACGACTTTCCGGAGCACCTTGCCGTATTGCGCGTAAGCGCTCCCCATCCAGGCCATCGGTTGCACCAAGTTTCAACTTCAACAAGGGTCTGCTTGCCTGCTCTGCTGCTGTTCTCCTCATTTCATCCGGAGTACCCAGGCTGAGCGTGAAAGCGGTTTCCAGGGATTTTGGTTTTTCCAGGCCTGCGAGCTTCCAGACCGGTGTTTCAGATAATTTAGCTTCATGGTCCCACAGCGCACAATCCAGAGCGTTGCGCCCGGCTTTCGAGGCGATCAAGTTTACCACATCATCGCGGGTAATTCCTGCCTCGATGGCAGGTCGCGCGGTCTCAAGTGCTGAAATCACACCCTCAACCGACTCCCCATAACGCGCATATGGCAAGCATTCTCCGTACCCTATCGCGCCTTCGCTTTCCAGGGTGACCGTTACCACCTCAGCGGTGGTTTTTGAGCCTCTGGAAATGTTGAAGCTTCCGGCAATAGGCCAGCTCTCATGGGCAATAGTAAGTTTTGACATGATATATCTTTACGCAAATTGCTTTTTGAGCTCTTCCACGACCGCTCCAGCTCCGGTTCGGATCGGATCAACAGCGGGAAGACTGTATTCTTCGGAAAGAAACCTTAGATAGTTATTGGCCTCATCTTCCTCAAGTGCAGAGGTGTTAACACAAATCCCGACACAGAGAATTTCAGGATTGGTGAGGTGTCCTTCCAAGCTCACCCGGTCCATAACCTGCTGTATAGTGGGCAATTGGTGTTCCACACCGCGCATATGGGTTCGGGTTGGTTCATGGCAGACCACAAAGGCGTCAGGTTGTGAACCATGGAGTAATCCAAGGGTTACACCGGCGAAAGAGGGATGGAAAAGTGACCCTTGCCCCTCAACCACCTGCCAGGCATCGGGATCAGTTGCCGGGGTTACCCATTCGGCAGCCCCTGAAATGAAATCAGCAATCACCGCATCGAGCGAAATACCGCGTCCAGAGATGAAAACACCAGTTTGGCCAGTGGCGCAAAACGTTGAATTCAGGCCTTGTGCTCGCATTTCCTGGTCAAGCGCCAACGCAGTGTACTTTTTTCCGACAGAACAGTCGGTTCCAACTGTGAGCAGGCGCAATCCAGGGCGCTTTGAGCCTTTGCCAGTGTCAAATTTCTGGTCAGTGTAGCGCACATCGTGCAATTGACGACCGTGCTGCTTGGCAGCCTCGGCAATCTCCGGGATCGATCCGAGCCTGGTGTGCAATCCGGTAGCGACGTCAAGCCCAGCTTCAAGAGCTTCGACAATGACGCTTATCCAGTGTTCAGGCAGGACACCACCCGCATTTGCGACGCCGACAACCATTGTTTTCGCTCCGCGCGCAGCTGCTTCAGTGGTGTTTATGTCGTCGATCTTGCAGTCGGCTTTGCAACCTTTGAGGCGCAATTGACCGACACACCAATCGGGCCGCCAGTCGATGATGCCTTGTGCGGTCTTTGCCGCCAGTTGATCGTGAACATCGCCAAGAAAAAGAAGATAAGGTTTTGCGACTTCCATTGCGTCCCCCGCAAGATATGGCCAGTTTCTCGCTGGCCAGGTTTTGAAATGTGTTCTGATTTATTGCCTTGAAAACGGTTATAGCAATAGAACCAGATCACGCAAGAAAACAGGGCAGGGACCTGATTGGCCCACTGCCCTGATTTTCAGTGCCAAAAAGGCAACTGTGTGGGATAGATTAGCTCAACTTACGCTGGCTTTTGCCGCCAACCCGGATACCAGGTCCTGATAGGTCAACCGTATCACCGTGTTTGCGAACAACAGACGCAAGAGCGGAGAGTGCAGATATCTGTTCTGCAACGACCTTGCGCATGGCATCAGCGCTTGCGCGCGTATCGTCTGGCATCTCAACCACCGCACGGCGAAGTTCAGTTCGTGCGGTTTCGATTTCACCAACAACCGTTTGTGCGGCTGCGCGCATTTCTTGCGCAGTTTCCGAGAAATCATTCGATGAAACGGTTAGTTTCTCGTTCATCGAATTAATAGCTTTCTGGAACTGGGAAGCCAGGGTGTCGGCAGCTTTCGAAATCTTCTCATCGCTTGCTGCTTCAATGCGCTGGAGTTCTTCTTCCAGGTTTGTTGTTGCAAGACCTGCCTGCTGGGCAAGTGCATTGCCAACCTCACGGGCGCGGGTTTCTGCAACCACCAGGGAATCTTCGATGACACCCATGTAGCTCTGCATGATCTGGTCAACAGATTCCGCTTTGTTGGTCAACCGTTCCATCAGGCCGCCAAGAGAGTCTTCGCGGCTCGACAGGACCCGCCCGACTTCCTGTTCGAAGTTCTGAACGCTGCGATCAACCGTATCACTGGCACTTTCGAGCTGGTTGGCCACCCGCTCAGCGGTGCTGTCCAACCGCCCTGAGAGGGTAGAGCTGATGTCATCGAGCTGGCTGCTGACATTGGAAGTAGAACCTTCCAGTTGTGCAGTCATCTTGTTGCTCATCTGCTCGAGATGCTCAGCGACGCCGGACGTTGTGTTTTCCAACCTGCCGGTTAGCGACAGGCTGACATTCTCGAGTTGATCAGCCAGGCCGGCAGTGGTGGAGTTGATTTCACCACTGACCTTAGTGCTGATTTCCTCAAGGCGACCAGCAACGCCGGAAGTGGCATTTTCAAGTTTATCAACGAGGTCGTTTTCAAACGTTCCAAGTTGGCCTGAAACTTTTGCAGACGTGCTGTCCAAATGATCTGCAACAGTTGCTGCTGCATTATCGAGTTGCTGGGAAACAGTTGCCGCGGTGCCTTCAAGGCGACCGGTGAGATTGGTTGAAACTGTTTCGAGGCGCTCATCAAGCGCATTTGCCGTCTCAGAAAGCTGGGAGGCGAATACGGAGTTAGCGTTTCCAAGATGCGTGGCAAACGTAGCACCGGCACTTTCGAGCTTCTCAATCGTGCCGCTATTGGCGGTTTCAAGCTTGGAATCTGCACTTTCAAGTCGCGTAACCAGATCGCCTGCGCTGTTTTCGATACGGCCAAGGAAGGACGTACCAACATCGGTAAGATGATCAGCAAAACGGTTGCCGGTGAGATCCAGATCGCCGGAAATCTTAGCGGCGATATTGTCGAACTGTCCGGTTGCTTCCGCCAGCACGCTTGCAATGGTGCCAGCTGAATCGTCAAACCTGCCGGTGAACGACGCAGACGCCGTGCTGAGCTGGTTGACCGCTGCAGCGGCCGAAGATTCAAGCCGATCTACGAGCGTTTGACTGGTGCCCGTAAGGTCGTTGGAAAGACTGGACGAGGCGTTGTTCATGGAAGCAACAACTTCGCTGCTGGTCTCGTTAATCTGGTTTCTCAGATTGCCAGTTGCATGATCCATGGCCTGCACCAGGCTGCCGCTCGCATCGGTAATGTCACCAGAAATGCCTGCGGTCACACCAGAGATACGCTCGAGTGCGGCCCCAGTGGATTCTTCGATCTGTTGGCTCACGCCACTTGTTGCTTCATTCATGTGTTCCATGATGACGCCTGTGGCTTTCTGGATCACATTGGCTGCACCTGTGGAAGCAGTTTCCATGCGTTCAAAAGCGGTGCTGCTAACACTTTCAATCTGCTCAGTCACATTTGAGGAGACTGAATCAAGCCGTTCCAGAACAGGCCGGGTTGCACCGTCAATCTGGTTGCTGACATTGGTAGCTGCAAAATCAAGACGTTCAAGCAATGGCAGGGCCGCGCCTTCAATCTGATTGCTGACATTGGTGGCTGCAAAATCAAGGCGTTCAAGCAATGGCAAGGCAGCGCCTTCAATCTGGCTGTTCACTCCTGAAGCTGCCAATTCGAGACGTTCAAGAACGGGCAGTGTTGCACCGTCAATCTGACTGCTGACATTTGAAGCTGCCTCATCGAGGCGTGCCAGGAGCGGCAGGGCAGCTCCTTCAATTCGGCTGCTCACACCAGACGTGGCCACATCAAGGCGCTCCAGAATGGGGTGGGTCGCACCTTCAATTTGGCTCGTGATGCTGGAGCTTGCTGCATCAAGGCGTTCAAGAAGCGGCAGAGCAGCTCCTTCAATCTGGCTGCTCACACCAGAGGTCGCCAAGTCAAGACGTTCCAGAACGGGCCGGGCTGCGTCTTCAATCTGGTTGCTCACGCCGGAAGTTGCACTATAAATGCGATCAACAACCGAGCCTGTTGTTTGCTGAATTTCTTCAGCAAGGCCTGATGAAGTCGTTTGCATACGATCGAACACCGCAGAGGTAACTTCATCCATTTGCTGAACAAAGCGCATAGATGTCTGGTCGAGGTTGGTAACCAGCTTGCTGGTCACATCTTCCAGATGGATAGATGCGTTATCGAACCTGGAACCAAGACCACTCGCAGTGTCGTCAAGGCGGCTAAACAAGTGACCGCCCGCATTGTCGAGGGTCTGAACGATCTGTTCGCTTGTCGTGTCAAAGCGATCAAGAATATCTTTGCCGGTTGTCTCCATAGACTTGGTTACATCACCTGAAACGCTTTGCAGCTGTTCAAACAATCGAGTACCGGTATTGGACAGATCATTGGTGATCCGTTCGGTGGTCGAAGTCATGTTATGAACAATCTGGCCGCTCGTAGCATCCAGACGTTCGGTCATGCCGGTATTTGCTTCTTCAAGTTGCGAGAACAACCGCGCGGTTGTTCCGTCGAGCCGCCCGGTCATATCCTGACTGGTGGTGTCCATGCGTTCCATCATGTTCATCGTGGTGGATTCAACACGTTGGGTCATGTCAGAAGAGGCCTGCTCGAGATACTCGAACATTTCGCTACGGGCACGGGACAGGTTCTCAACGAAATCACCAGATGCAGAAAGAAGTTTCTCTGTGATAGCGCCGCCGGAGCTTTCGATTTGCTGCGATAACTGCATGCCGGAATTTTCCAGCTGCTTGGTTGCTTTTTCGGATGTATCTTTTAGATGTACGGAAATGTCATTGCTTGTTGTTTGCAGCAAGTTGCTAATATCGGATCCGATTCCACGCATATTTTCAGATACTTGCGTGCTCGCGACTTCCAGCTGTTGAGTGAGCTGTGCGTTGCCGTCAGCAAATTCGCCGGCCGCAGCGCGCATCAGGTTTGTGACGTTACCAGCAGACTCGTGCAAATTCTGGGTCACTGTTCCTGTTGAAGTTTCCAGGTTCTGCAGAAGCTCTTTATTGACCTCGGTAAAGTCGCCAGATGCGAGGCGCAATGCTCCGGCAACATCTTTCGCGGATTCGCGGATGTGCTGAGTATAGCTGCCTGTCATCTTGCTGATTTCAGAGGCCACCTGGGTGTTTGTGTCATCCAGAGTTTTCACCGAACTGGAAAGATCGTCAATCTGGGTGGAAAGATCACCCGAAAACGACCGTAGCTCATGCAACACAGTGCCGGAAAGCTGCTCCAGACGGCCAGTTTGCGCGGCAATCTGATCAGCTGAACCCGACGCCTGGCCAGCAATCTGGGTGATCGTTGCACCCAGACCTTCTGTAGATTTGGCGAGATTGTTATCAAGTGCCGACAGGGTTGTCGTCGCCTGATCAATCAGCGTCTGCAATGCGCCGGTGTTTTGTTCCAACCTGCCAAGCAGGGGGTTTGCCTCATTGCCGAGCAGGAATCCAGCTTGTTCAAGAGATGAACGCTGGGTTTCAAGGCCTTGCAGGAGGTTGCGAATTCTTTCCTCATTGCCACCGAAGGCACGTTCGAGGTTGCTGACTTCTTTATGAACAAGTGTTTCGAGTTCACCGGCGCGGGTCACTGCGTGTTCCACACCACCGACGAGCTGAGATACTTCGCGGCGCACAGCCTGGCCAACAGTAGACACACCTTCAACCGCGACATCTTCCGGACGGACCAGACGCAGGGCAGTTTGCACAAGTGTTTCAGAGACAAGGCTCATCTGCTGTCCGCGTCTATATATATAGGCGACCGCAAACATCAAGAAAATTAGAAGCACACCCAGGATGCCGACGCCCAAAAGCTCTGGTAGCGAACGTTCTGTCAGTGCAGCAGCAATATTTGCGCCAGCAAAGAACGATGACAGGAAATAGGTGTAGGCGAAAATCCAAAGCAGAGAGCCTAATGCCGCCATCCAGAAGGGGGCAGTTGAGGGTTTACGCTTAAGACGCGAAATCAATGCAGCCGTATTAGGTTCATTTTCATTGGCCGGGCGCTTCGTAGGCGCTTGTGGAGGACGCCGCATTTGGCGTTCTTTTGCCGGCGGACGCTCTGGACCGCGTAACTCCGCCTTGCGCGGAGCTTCGGCTTCCTTTTTTGCGTCACGCGGGGGCTCGCGTCTGGTCTGACCTTTTGGGCGCCGCACTAGTCTGCGCGCATTGTTCCCTCGGGTTTCTGCTGCTTTATTTGCCATAACGAACTATCCCGCCACTCACTAACTCTGTTTAAACAACTTTTTCCCGCCAAGCAGAGACTGCTGGCAGGCACTATGCAACTTAGATCCGGCGCAAGGGAGGCTTAGGTTTTGATCAGTTCAGTACCCTGACACCGTCTTTATCAGGTCAGTATGCCGGTCATTTTGTCTTTTTTGTGCGGTTTATGCACATTCGACCGGCTCTTTGGTACTGAATTGCTCGAGGTCTTCAGGTGGCCTCCCCTGACCTTCATTGAGCGCAATATGGAACCATACTCGATTTTATCGCGGCGATAAACAGTTCGGACCACCCGGACAATGTATTTCGCTTGTTTTGGTTAAAATTGTGAAGGTATTGATTCTAAACAGGTTTTTCGGCTGGCGTGGGTAGAAATCCTGATTGCGCAGATATTTTAACGTTTTGGAGTCATCTCGCAATTAGCGTGTAGCTTGCATTATTGCATCTATCGTCTTGTTGAAGGAGCGCAACATGCTGGCTGGATCAAAAGAAAAACTGGGCGATCGTTTGATGCCGGGTTCGGGCAATGCACAAGCTGTTGTCGATCTGGTCCATTTGGCGCATTTCACCATGAATGATGACGCCCTAGCAGCCGAGGTGCTCGAACTTTTCGTTGCGAATGCACCCAAGTATTTGTCTCAAATGCGAGATGCCCACTCGGCGGATGATTGGCGCCTGGCTGCGCACACGCTAAAAGGTTCCGCGCGTGCCATTGGTGCTTGGAAAGTTGCTTGTGCAGCTGAAGCTGCTGAATGTATGGCAAATGATTGTGGTGGGCAGATGTGTCAATCGGTTCTCATTGAGCTAGATGGTACACTTGCAGAAACCATTCAATTTATTGAAAATATTACCTGATTTCATTTCCTGAAACTCGTGCGTGCGCGTTTTTCCCAGCGGGTGCACGTGGCACATTGCGTTGTTATCCACTCTCCCTTATATGGATTGGCTGGTCTGTTGGAATACTGACCGGTGTGCATAGGATTGAACGTGTGGACTCTATTACGGCCCAGGAAAGATAGTTGTGATGGCAAAAATTACATTTACCCAAACAAATGGTACTGAGCAGACCGTTGATGCCGAAAATGGCATGACAGTTATGGAATCTGCGATCAAGAATATGGTGCCTGGAATTGATGCTGATTGTGGTGGTGCCTGCGCATGCGCCACGTGCCATGTTTACGTTGATGAAAGCTGGCTGGCCGCCACTGGCGAGCGCGAAGAGATGGAAGAAGACATGCTCGATTTCGCTTTCGACGTGCGCGACAATTCCCGTCTTTCCTGCCAGATCAAGGTGACAAGCGATCTCGACGGACTTAAAGTTACGGTTCCTGAAAAGCAGTTTTAGAGCGTACGCGGGGAAACACCTAAATGTCAGAAATGATAAAAACCGACGCGATAATTATCGGGGCCGGGCCTGTCGGTCTATTTGCGATTTTTGAACTGGGTCTCTTAGACATTAAATGCCACGTGGTTGATATTCTGGACCGGCCGGGCGGGCAATGTGCCGAGCTCTATCCGGAAAAACCAATTTACGATATTCCGGGCTATCCGGTGGTTTCAGGCCAGGAATTGACCGATAAGCTGATGGAACAGGCCGCACCATTTAACGCCCAGTTTCATTTCAATCAGATGGTTGACGAACTTGAGCGCCTGAATGATGGCTCGTTCCGCATAAAAACCGACGACGGAGTTGAGCTGAATGCACCTGTGGTGGTGATTGCTGCTGGCGGTGGAAGTTTTCAGCCAAAAAAACCACCTATTCCAGGCATTGATGCGTTTGAAGGAAGCTCTGTCTTTTATTCCGTGAAACGAATTGAAGACTTTCGCGATAAGAAAATTTTGATTATCGGCGGTGGCGATAGCGCACTGGACTGGACGCACAACTTGCATTCAGGTGCCAAGTCGCTTTCCTTGTTGCATCGGCGCGACGCTTTCCGGGCGTCTCCGGATTCAGTAAAAAAAATGCACCAACTCGCAGAAACTGGCGAAATTGACTTCAAACTTGGCCAGGTAACTGGGTTGCTAAGTGAAAACGGTCTATTGACCGGTGTTTCAACAAAAGGCCCGGAAGGCGAATTCGAGATCGAATGCGATACGATTTTGCCATTCTTCGGACTGACCATGAAACTGGGCCCTGTCGCTGACTGGGGACTTAATCTCGAAGAAAACCTGATCCC
>CAJQND010000201.1 GCA_905479595.1 uncultured Hyphomicrobiales bacterium | reverse complement strand
ACGGGTAAATCGATCGGCAGCAATTTGAAAATCGTGGCGGTGGCGCTTTTTACTTCGCGGTTGATGTCAGCGACAATCTGTTTGTGCTTGGCATCAATTTGAGCCTCATCAACGGCAACCGCACCATATTTTCCCGAAACTAGTCTGTTCCAGGTCATGCGGGTAGAGATATAACGCTTCACCAAGCGCGGCGACATGCCGAGTTTGCGCAAACGTCCCGTTAAACCTTGCAGTCCGGGAGAGTTCTTGATCGCTTCATCAACCTTGTCGTCGGTCATGTCAGCTTTTAAGCGTTTGGCCTCATCACGCTTGAGGATTTCATCAATAAGGTCTTCAAGAGCAGATTTGCGTTTAGCAGCTTTCGAGCCTTTCGCGTCGCCTAACGCGCTCAGCAGCTTCATGCGTTGCTCAACTTGATAAGCGCTTATCGCGTTATCGTTCACCGTCGCGACAACGCGGGTGGAAACTGCATTACCTGGAGTACCCAGAAGGGTCGTGGCAAGGATACAGCCAGCAGCAAAAATCGCAGAGCGCATAGCAGTCTTGCTTGCGCGTGATGCAAAGTGATTTTTCAAATTCAATTCCATTTTATTACCGTGGTGACGATTTTCTGCCTGCTATTTTGAGGCTTTGATGAAAATCTTATTCTTCTTCATTGAAAACCGAACTATAGGTTCCGCCGCCGAGGGTTTTGAACTCGATAGAGAATGCAACCTTGAAGTCTTTTTCGATATCAAGGTCTTCAGTGTTGTCCTGACTGAACACGACTTTCATGTTGTAACAGTCGCAATCAAAGGCTAAACCTCCAGCACTACGCACAATCCGATCTGTTTCAAGGTCATAACGTGCACCAGCAAAAATGCTCCAGCCATTATCGAAACTATACGAAGATTGCGCCCAAATTTGATGTCTTTTGGTCAATCTGCCATAGGCTGGTGCTGCGTCCAAATTGCCGTAATTTAAGGCAGCAGTAAGGCCTTCAAACACAAAACTGGTGCCGATCTGGTGCCGATTCGCGTTGAAATTCTTATGGTCATAGCGCCCGACATACGAGAAACGGAAGAAATCCGCAGGTTGGAAGGCGAATGCGGCAACAATATCCGAGCGCGTATCGTCGAGCCCCGAACCTGGTAGGAAGGAGTTGGTGCCACCAATATGGAAGGATTCACCAATTGAGAATTTGGCAAAACCGCCATTGTCCATCAAATAGGTATAGATCAACCCAAGATCAGCACGAGTTCCACCTTCGTAACGGTCATTGCCCGTAAACCGATTTTGCAAAAACAGATTTGTGTGGTCGAAATCCAAAACCACTGAATCCTCATTTGACAACTTCGTAATGTCGGTTTCGTTGGTACCCGCAATGAACTGCGCTGCCGGTGTGATAATGTGTTGGCCCAGCGCATTGCTTGAAATGAACGGCCAACGCACATCAACACCACCTAACGGCAGCACCCGCGCGAAAGATTCTTTGCCGCGTTGATCAGTCGGAATAGTCGGGTCGTAAACATTATCGCTCGTGTAGACATCAGCGCGGACGCGGCCAAACGGCGTGATCTGCATTCCACCATCGGTGATGATTTCACGTTTCCAGTGGAGCTCTGTAGATGCCCGGCTTGCCCGCGTACCTTGGCCGACAAAGCCAACTCCAGGAATATAGCTGGTTACCCGTGGATCATCGCGTGCAAGGTTATAGATGCTGGTATCAAGGCCTAGCTCACCTCCCAAGACGGGCTCATCAAATGTGTAATAGTGCTGGATATAGGGCAACACTCTTGGCAATTGTTCGTCGGGCTCGAAACTTAGGGCCGATTTGAAATCATAAGCTGCAGCCGAGAAGTAGTTGCGGTCCTTCATCCCGGTAAGATAAGCGGTGGAGATGATGTCGTTGTTTTCATAGACATCGTAGCGCTTCATGTAGGTCTTGTCAGACGCCAGCGAAGCATCCCAGCCCCACTTCCAATAACGGTTCAACTCAAACAGACCGCCCGTTCTGGCCGCTCCACGCCATTTTTTGTCGCCAGGCGGCGGGAAATCACGGTCACGTTGGCGGACACCGGAGAGATCAACCCAATATTTTCCACTGTCCAAATGGTGGCGCCAAACGCCGCGCGCCAGCAATCCTTGCTTGGTGTTAAGAACCGGCAGGAATGTGATGTCGTAATTGGGCGCCAGGTTCCAGAAGTACGGAGTTTCCACCCCATAGCCATAAACGTCAGAAATCTTGTAATTCGGTGTCAGGAAGCCAGAGGCCCGTTTGGTTTGCGGGTCAGGGTATGAGATCCAAGGTAACCAGAAAACCGGAACACCAAGAAATTCCAAAGTGGTGTTGTAGTAGTGGATCCGGTGGTCGTCCTCGACATATTTTGCTTCCTTGGCGTTGAGTTGCCACAATGGTCGCCCGCTAAACGTCGTGCATGTTTTGCAGCGTGTGTAGGTCGCTTGGGTGAAATAGGTGATCGATCCATCAACCCGTTTCACATATGCAGCCGTAATCGTGGAGCCGTCAGTGAGTATCCATTTAACGAACTGCCCAAAGCCATTGGCGAAATCACTATCGAGATCTAGTTCATCAGCAGTTGTGACATTGCCGTTTTGCTCACGTATCCACACATTGCCTTCCGCACGTAACCGGTTGCGGTTCATGTCGTAGACCAGCTTGTCGGCACGTAACCGGTAATGTTTATAACTCAGGTAAACGTCACCTGTTGCAATCGCGATATTGGTTTTCGAGTTGAAGATCATGTTCTCGGAGACCACATCCATGGGCACCGATTTTTCCGGGAGTCTAAGCTTTGGAGCTTTGCGTGCCGCGTTGGAAACCGCATGGGCTGAACTGCTGACAAATGGCAGTGAAATTACCGCGAGCGATATCGCCAACGCGCAGCACCACAATACTGCACGCAAGGAATAGGTTTGCTGTGAATTTTCCACTTCACTGCAAGCCATTGGTTTCGCTCGTTTTGGCCTCATGTAAGCCTCAGGTTCTCCACGCGAATCCCTTCAATCCTTTACGGTCGTTAACCTAGTGCCAATTTAGCCTGTGTTCGGCCTAAAAAGCCACACTTAATCCAGCAAATTTTACATCAAAATTGTCTCGATTCAGTAATAGCGCAAAATATGCATTGTGAGGCATTTATGCCCAGATTTCAGCTGTTTGGTTGAACCCGGACGCGGACCAGCCTAAATAGGGTAGAATATTTCTCGTCCCGCAATTGAAAAATCCAAAGGCAAAACACCCATGAAGATCAAGTTTCAACCTCTTGCGTTGCCGAATTCCGGCATTCTT
>CAJQND010000200.1 GCA_905479595.1 uncultured Hyphomicrobiales bacterium | reverse complement strand
CATGATGTACCTGCCGCGTTTGTGCGAGCACTGCCTCAACCCAACATGCGTGGCCGCATGCCCATCCGGCGCGATCTACAAGCGCGAAGAGGACGGCATTGTCCTGATCGATCAGGAAAAATGTCGCGGCTGGCGGATGTGTGTTTCCGGCTGCCCCTACAAGAAGATCTATTACAACTGGAGCTCTGGCAAATCGGAGAAATGCATCTTCTGCTATCCGCGTATTGAATCGGGTCAACCGACCGTGTGTTCAGAAACCTGCGTGGGCCGCATCCGCTACCTGGGTGTGATGCTCTACGATGCTGACCGCATCGAGGAGATGGCATCAGCTGGGGATGAGCAGGACCTCTACGAGGCCCAGCTGTCGATCTTCCTTGACCCGAGCGATCCCGAAGTGATTTCCCAGGCACGCAAAGACGGTGTGCCGGAAGCATGGCTGGAATCAGCGCGTAAATCTCCCGTCTACAAGATGGCGATGGACTGGAAAGTGGCGTTCCCGCTGCACCCTGAATACCGCACCTTGCCGATGGTCTGGTATGTGCCACCGCTCTCACCGGTACAATCAGCTGCCGAAGCCGGCAAAATCGGTACGGAAGGTGACATGCCAGATGTGCGTTCTTTGCGTATCCCGGTGCGTTATCTCGCCAACATGCTGACAGCTGGTGAAGAAGAGCCAGTTATCCTGGGTCTTGAGCGGATGATGGCCATGCGCAGTTACATGCGATCCAAAACCGTAGACGGGGTCGTCAATGAGAAGATCGCCGAACGGGTTGGCCTAACCGGCGAACAGATCGACGATATGTATCACGTCATGGCAATTGCCAATTATGAAGACCGTTTCGTCATCCCAACCTCCCACCGTGAAACGAGCGAAGACGCTTATGACATGCGCGGCGGTTGCGGTTTCTCATTTGGTAATGGTTGTTCCGGTGGCACGTCCACGAGCAATTTGTTCGGTGCGCCAAGCAAAAAAGGCAAAGGCAAAGCCATCCAAACCCCAACGGAGGTGATGTGATGATACGCACTCTGAAAGTCCTGTCTTTACTGTTGAGTTATCCCGCCACAGACATCACCAAAGCAGCTCCGGGATTTGCTGACATTATCGATGACGAGAGCCTGGTTCCCGCCGCCGAGCGCAAAGCGCTCAAGCGGTTAATATCGGAACTCGCCAAGAACGATGTATATGACAGTCAGGAGCGCTATGTGCTGCTGTTTGACAGATCGCGCACCTTGTCGCTCAATCTGTTTGAACATGTGCATGGCGAAAGCCGCGACCGCGGTCAGGCCATGGTTGACCTCAAAGAGGTTTACGCCACACACGGACTGGAGCTCGATGCAACCGAGCTGCCGGATCATCTTCCACTGTTTTTGGAATTCCTGTCTACATTGCCATTCAACGAGGCGCAGGAAATGCTCGGTGATGTCGTGCATATTACCTCTGCCCTGAAAGAACGGCTGCGCAAGCGCAAGAGTTCCTATGCTTCGGTGTTCTGGGCAATTGAGAGCTTGACCAAGGCCAAACCCGACAAGGCGGTTCTGGAATCTATGTTGGCAGAACCGGATGTCGATCCAAACGATTTCGAAGCCATGGACAAATTGTGGGAAGAAGAACAGGTCACTTTCGGGCCAGGGCCAAATGCGGCTGCGGCCTGTGGGCCTGACCGTTTGGCAGCGCAATTGCGCGCTGGCATGCGCCCGGCACCTGCACCAGGTTCAAATTTAGGAGGCAATAATGGCTGATTATCTCAACACTCTCGTTTTCGGGATTTATCCCTATATTGCTCTGGCGATTTTAGCCTTGGGCTCCATCGTGCGCTATGACCACGAACCTTATACCTGGCGCTCCGGCTCAAGCCAGCTCTTGCGGCGCAAACAGCTTGTTTGGGGTTCGGTGCTGTTTCACGTGGGCGTAATCGTGATCTTCTTCGGCCACCTTATCGGCCTGCTCACTCCAATTGGGATTTTTGACGCTCTTGGCATCAGCCATGGGTTCAAACAGCTCATGGCTATAATCGCAGGCGGCATTGCCGGGATTATGGCGATCATCGGGGCATCCCTGCTTCTGCACCGGCGGTTCTTTGATCCTCGGATACGGGCAAATTCTTCCTTTGCCGACAATGCGATTATCGCAATCCTGTGGATTCAGCTTGCCCTTGGCCTACTCACCATTTTTGTTTCCGCCAACCATCTCGATGGCGAAGAAATGGTGCGGTTCATGACCTGGGCGCAGAGCATCTTCACCTTCCGTGGTGGTGCCGCTGACAGTATTGCCCATGCCCATTGGATCTTCAAACTGCATATCTTCCTCGGGCTTACCATCTTTGTCCTGTTCCCGTTCACCAGGCTGGTACACATGTTATCCGCCCCGGTGCGTTATTTATGGCGGCCAGGCTACCAGGTGGTGCGCACCCGCAAACCACAACAACCAGCGGAGTAAACGGCAATGCAAACCTTATTGGTAAACGGACAGCCGCGCGAGGCGGGTGAAAAGCCCGCCGAGTTGGTGGAAGTACAGGTAAACGGGGTGGAAATTCCTGCCGCAGAAATCATGCAGGAAGCCCAAAACCACCCTGCAGAAAATCCACATGACGCTTTAGCCGAGGCAGCGCGTGCACTTGTGGTGCGCGAGTTACTGGTGCAACAAGCTCATGAGGCTGGCATAAAAGCCGCGCCTGAAAAACATGATGGCGGCGAGATGGAAACAGAGCAAGACGCTCTTATCCGTCAATTGCTGGATCGTGAGGTTGTGGTACCGCAGGCAGATGAAGAAAACTGCAAGCGATACTACGAAAACAACATGAACAGGTTCCGCAGCAGTGACCTGTTCACGGTGCAGCACATCTTGCTGGCGGCCCACCCAAAAGATGAAGCAGCCCGCAGCCGCGCAAAAGAAGAAGCCAAAGGCTTGATCGCATTGTTGCAGGAAAAACCAAGGCGGTTCGATAAAGTGGCCGCCAGTCATTCCGCCTGCTCATCAGCCAATGAAGGTGGTCACCTTGGGCAGATAAGCCACGGGCAAACCGTGCCAGAGTTCGAGACGGCGCTGGAGCGGCTCGATGAAGGCGAAATCTCTACCCGGCCGGTGGAAAGTCGCTTCGGTTTTCACATTATAAAGTTGAACCAGAAAATTCCAGGCAAACAATTGGCCTTCGAAGATGTTCGCGAACTTGTGAAAAGCTACCTTGAAGATGCCACCTGGCATCGCGCCAGCGCCCAATATATTGGCATATTGGCGGGTCAGGCAAAAATTGAAGGCATTGCAATGGACACAGCAGACAGCCCGCTTGTTCAGTAGACAAGCTCACCTAGTAAAAACGGCGGCGTATTTGTTACGCTGCCTTTTTTTTCAGCTGGTTTACCAGGTCAATTGAATCATGGCGGATGTGGTTTCTCGCCATTTCCTCGCGCAAGAATTCTTCCGTTAAACTGCCGTTCTCAACACATTCAGCAACCATGGTATAGAAAAACTCTTCCTGGCGACGATCCGGGTGGCTTTTATAACGTCCTGGGATCTTGATGCCATTGGTTCCCAGCATCTTTGCAAGAATTGGTAATTTGATGCGATGGGTGAAATCCACTTTCAATCCGGACTTCCAGGGCTGGGTGCGCCGTTTTGTGTTGTGCACCAGCTTGGTATCCTCTTCCAGACGATCAAAGTCGTTCCAAACGGATTCCAGCTCGCCGAGTGAATCTCGTGGCTCATCTGCAAGAATGATCAGATTTTCATAATCACGTTTGAACTCGAAAAGTTCGTCAAACATCTTTTCGCAGTTCCAGTGTTTAAGCTTCGCGCAATCCATGAGCATCACCGACGTGGCGATGTAGTCTTCACGGTCTCCATGACCGGGCCGGGGCCGCGCACAAATCGCTTTCCCCTTCATGTCGCGCTCCAACAGCTCGACAATATCGCCAACCGCAAAAACATCCGGATCAATAACAATCGCCCGGCCTTTGTATTTCATCAATTGCGGTGGCATGAAACGCAGAGGGGTAAATGACTGAAGATCACTATTGTCCCAAACCCTGGACAAACCGCCACGCAGGAACTTACGCCCCTGATAGTCGTCGAGGAACGGATAATCCTCCGTCTTGATAATCTTCACATCAAACCGGTCTGGCGATTTTGAGTTTCTTTTCAGAGAATGTGCAGACACAATCGCACCAACGATCTGCTTCGCATTGGTGTGAATAAACACGGTATTCTTCATAATTCCAGTTTCCTAGTTCCCCAGCCAGAACCCAAAAAAGCCCAGCAAGTCGTGAAAAGGCATTCCAGTAATATTTACCCCAATCAGATGCTGAAGCCAAGGCAATCGAAGCCTACTGGACAACATGCCTCGGTTTTTTTGGCCTTCAGCCTTGCAACCGTGCAAGCGATGTCATTTAATCTGCCGGTGATAAAAACAAACAAACGCCCTTTGGGAGGAAAATATGAAAATCGCTTTGAAATCAGCCGGACTAGCGCTGTCAGTTGCGGTCGCCGCACTGTTCGCAGGCCAGGCCAGTGCCGCTGAGCAAAAATTTATTTCTATCGGCACCGGCGGTGTGACCGGGGTATACTACCCGACAGGCGGCGCGATTTGCCGGATGGTAAACAAAACCCGCAAGGAACATGGCATCCGCTGCTCAGTGGAATCCACTGGTGGATCAATCTACAATATCAACACCATTCGTGGTGGCGAGCTTGAGTTTGGCGTCGCCCAGTCTGACTGGCAGTACCATGCTTACAATGGCACCTCGAAGTTTGAGAAGAACGGCCCATTCAAGGAACTGCGGGCTGTATTCTCTGTGCATCCAGAGCCAGTGACCATTCTTTCGCGCAAAGATGCCAACATCAAAAACGTCACCGATCTTAAAGGCAAGCGCGTCAACATCGGCAATCCTGGTTCAGGCACACGCGGAACCTGGGAAGTCATGGAAAAAGCTCTTGGCTGGAATCGTGATGATCTGAAACTTGCTGCAGAGTTAAAAGCGGCTGAAACCGGCCAGGCTCTATGCGACAACAAGATCGATGCTTATTTCTGGCTTGTGGGCCATCCGTCAGCACTGACCGAGGAAACTGTATCATCTTGTGATGCACAATTGGTCAATGCGACCGGGCCAGAAATCGAAAAACTGGTTGCCGATAATCCATACTACCGTAGTGCTGCGATCCCGGCTGGTATGTACAACAATGCTGCAGACGTGAACACATTCGGTGTAGGGGCTACCTTTGTATCCTCAACGACAGTTCCAGACGACGTGGTTTATGTCGTGGCAAAAGCTGTGATGACCAACATCGATCAGTTCAAGAAACTGCACCCTGCGTTCAATCATCTGAAGGCTGAGGAAATGGTGAAAGACGGCTTGTCTGCGCCTCTCCATCCTGGTGCGGAAAAAGCATACAAGGAACTCGGTTTAATTAAGTAAGACCGTTTAAAATACGGGGCTGCAGCTTTCGCTGCGGCCCCAACAAATTGCGTTTTGAAATTATTGATCCAGACCACGAGGGGTGGGCCGGATCGCATAATCTAATTAAAATAAAAAAATAAGGGGGAAGGCTGTGAGCAAGGAACCAAGCCAGACGGCACCGAAGCTCGACGCGGAAGCCATTGTTGCGGATTCTGAATCAGGCGCGAGAAATCCATCAGGTTGGGTAGGCAGGCTACTTCCCGCAATTGCCCTTGTCTGGTCGTTCTTTCAACTTTACGCCGCGTCCGACCTACCCTTCATGCTGCAAGAATATATCGCTCCAAGTATTAAGGCGATGGGGCTGAACATGAGCTTCATCGTGTCCAACACACAAGGGCGCTATATCTTCCTGGCTTTTGCGCTTGTACTGGCAGCGCTCGCCTACCCGCTTTTCACCGGTTCGCCGCGCGACAGGGTGCCGTGGTATGACTGGGTACTGGCCGCTCTTGGCGTTATGGCATGTGCGTATCTTCTGGTTTTCCAAGACAGCATTGCCGAGCGCGCAGGCTCCTGGCAAACCAACGATATAATCATTTCCTTTATTGGCATGACGGTACTGATGATCGCCGTTTACCGCACTATCGGCTTACCATTGCTATGTGTAGCTGCTGTGTTTGTGCTCTACGTTTTCTTTGGTGACAAAGGCTTTGTGCCAGATGCCCTGCAGTGGAAAGGTGCATCCTTCGGAAAGGCCATGTGGCATTACTGGATGCAAACCGAAGGGGTATTCGGTGTGCCGATCGGTGTGGCAGCCTCGATGATTTACATGTTCGTTCTTTTCGGTGCATTGCTCGAAAAGGCCGGAGCTGGCAATTACTTCGTAAAAGTCGCTTTCGCACTTCTTGGTCACCTTGAAGGCGGCCCGGCTAAAGCTGCCGTGGTTTCGTCCGGCCTGAGTGGAATCTATTCCGGTTCGTCCATTGCCAACGTGGTTTCCACCGGCACATTTACCATTCCGTTGATGAAGCGTACTGGCTTTCCGGCTGAAAAGGCGGGCGCGGTCGAAGTGGCCGCTTCCACCAATGGCCAGCTAACACCGCCAGTTATGGGGGCCGCCGCCTTCCTGATGGCGGAGTTTATCGGTATCCCATACGAACAGGTGCTGAAACACGCGATCCTGCCAGCGATTATTTCCTATATCGCGCTGTTCTACATCGTGCATCTGGAAGCCTTGAAGCTTGGCCTGAAAGGCCTGCCCAAGCGGCCTTCCACCCGCACCGCCATTCAAAAACTAATGGGGGTTCTTGCAGGCTTCATCATCGCATCCCTTCTGGCAGCCTTTACTTATTACGGACTTGGCTGGCTCAAACCTGTCTTCGGCGACTGGGCAACACCAGTAATCTGCGTCATCTTTGTGGTGGTATATCTGGCCATCATCCATTACGTGGCAAAGCATCCTGATATTGAGTTCGACGATCCAAAAGCGAAACTGACTGAACTGCCGCCTGCTGGTCCCACCGCTGTTACCGGGTTGCACTTCTTGCTGCCGATCATTCTGCTTTTGTGGTGCATCATGGTCGAACGGTTCTCACCGTCAAAATCAGCGTTTCTTGCCACCCTGGCGATGATCTTCGTCATGGTGACCCAGCACGCGGCAAAGGTCTATTTCCGAAATTCAGGCGATACTGGCGCTGCGCTGAGACAGGGTTGGGATGAATTCATCGAAGGCATGATCGGCGGTGGCCGTAACATGATCTCAATCGGGGTCGCCACCGGCGCTGCCGGCATCATTATTGGTTCACTGACCCTCACCGGCGCCCACCAGATTGTACAGGACTTCGTGGAAGTGCTGTCTGGCGGCAATCTAATGGTCATGCTTATTCTCGTGGCAATTATCAGCCTTATCCTCGGCATGGGCCTGCCAACGACCGTTAACTACATCGTTGTGTCATCTCTAATGGTCCAGATCATTGTTGAACTCGGCGCACAGAACGGTTTGATTGTGCCGCTGGTCGCGGTCCATATGTTTGTCTTCTATTTCGGTATTCTCGCCGACGATACGCCACCGGTGGGTCTAGCGGCCTTTGCGGCGGCGGCCATATCGGGTGGGGACCCGATCAAGACGGGCATCCAAGGGTTCACATATGATATCCGCACGGCCATTCTGCCGTTCCTGTTTATCTTTAATACAGAACTTCTTTTGATCAATGTGGGGCCGTTCAAAGCGGTTATCGTGTTTATCGTCGCGACGGTTGCGATGCTTGTCTTTGCCGCGGCAACCCAGGGCTTCTTCTTCACCAGGAGCAAGATTTGGGAAACTGTCGCCCTGCTACTCATCGCCTTCACCTTGTTCAGGCCAGGCTTCTGGCTCGACAAAGTTTCCGCGCCTTATGTGGGGGCTGATCCTACCAAAATTGTCGAATTTGCTGCCAAAGTACCGGAGGACGGCTCTCTTCGAGCAATTTTTGCCGGCGAAGATATTAAAACCGGCAAACAGATTGAAAAGACAGTGATACTTCCACTTGGCAAGGCGGGAGAAGGTTTAGACCGGTTGCGCGATGGAGCGGGTCTTGAGTTCCGCATGGAAGAGGGCAAGACCATTGTCGACAATCTGACCCCACGCGGGTTTGCGGAGAGACAAAAAATCGACTTCGACTGGGAAGTCAAATCCCTTCAACTGCCAGCAGAACGGTTTCCAAAGGAACTGTTCTACATTCCAGCCTTCCTTCTGCTCGGCCTCGTCATTTGGCTGCAGCGAAGGCGGCGCGACGAGGATACCGCCACCGCATAGTTTTACGCCAAAGCGGGGCATCAAAACGATAATAGGCTGCACCAGGTGCAGCCTATTTTTTTGTAAGATTGCCGTACGCGTTATAATTGCGTAGTTTGGGTTAGATTTTTTATTTTTCTCCAGCATTGCTGGCACATTTATTTTGAAACGACCATGATTAAGCGCGCCCGCGTCATACCCTTGCTCATAACGAGTATAATTCTCACTGCCTGCGCAAAAAATACCGCGCCGAATTTGCAGGCCCCAGCCACACAATCCGCCGTTTCATCATCTTTTGCCAAAGCTGACGCGCGGGCCGCAAAGGAAAATTGCCAGCCACGCAAGGGCCTGGAAGCCGGACTTTCCGGCAATCGCGCCAATTTCAACTGCAACATTGTCAACGCCCCGGATTACATGCGCGGCCATGATCTAGGCGAGCGCATGCACAGGCTTAAGGAAAAGCGTCGTAGTGCCCAGCAGGAAGTCACCCAGGCGCAATACACATTGAAACGAATGCGTCAGGATTTGCGCGCGGCACCAGCCACATCACAACGGGCCACAATTCTACGCGGGGAAGTGGCGGTGGCAAACCAGGAGGTGGAACAGAAAATGTTCCGCGTGCGCCGTATAGATAGCGATATCCGCGCCCTAAACAGCGATGTTCGCTCGTTCAAGACACAGCACAGCTAGACCTATCTGCCTGATACCAGTGCTTCTTCAATAATGGCCTTGATTTCAACCACCGAGACCGGCCGCACATTAGTGGCGGCGGCGGCATCTTTGTGGGCCTTTTCCGCCATCGCGGCGGCGCAATCACCGGGAACACCAATTTCCACAAGCGATTTCGGGATTTCCAGCCTGTCCAGAAGGCCGCAGATGGCGCCATAAAATCCCTCATAAGATTTATCTTCGAGACCCAGTGCTTCAGCCATTGGCTGGATTTTGTCTGCCATCGCGTCTGCGTTGAAACGCAATGCAGCGGGCAAAACAATCGCATTTGTCAGGCCATGATGGGTGTCATATTCCGCGCCCACCATATGGCTGATGGCATGCACCACCCCAAGGCCCTTGAGAAAGGCAATACCTGCAAGGCATGACCCCACGAGCATACCGCCGCGAGCCTCTACATGGGTGGGGTTTTCAACCGCATCTGGCAACCATGCTGATATGAGCCGCAAAGCTTCAAGAGCCGCACCATCGCACAACGGGTGAAAGGACGGCACGCAATAGGCTTCAACGGCATGCACCAGCGCATCAACCCCCGTCCATGCGGTGAGGGTTTTTGGCAGGCCCAAGGTAATCTCAGGATCGAGCACAGCGAAGGCGGGTTTTACGTTTGGATGCCAGACGCAAAACTTCATCATTCGGGCCGTATCGGTGATCATGGCGGTGCTTTCCGTTTCCGCCCCGGTGCCCGCCGTGGTCGGCACACAAATAAGCGGTGGAAAGCGCTGCTCAGCGCCAATCTCTGGTACGCTCACATCATAGTTGAACGCAAAAAGGTCGATGTCATTATTTGCTACAAGGCAGACCGCCTTGCCCCCGTCCATGCCACTGCCACCGCCAATGGCAACGATCCCGTCATGACCACCATTGCGATAGGCCGTTTTTCCTGCAGCGATTTCATCATCACGGGGGTTGGGCGAGATGCTCGCATAAAGCCCCGCCCCCATGCCGCCCGCTTGCAGATAGGTTTGCGCATCGGCAATGAATGGCAGGTCGCGGCTACCGCGATCGGTTACGATCAACGGGTTGCGCATCCCGGCTTGTGCACACAGGCTGGCGAGTTCTTTCAACCGTCCAGGGCCATATGCAATCGGCACCGGAAAGGTCCAGTCACATGCCTGAAGCAGGTTGGTATTATTCGTCATCATCTGTTTCCTTGTGCTTCAGACCATGGGATATGTCACCGTGAACATGCACACTATGCCCTGCAAAATCTGTCAAGCCAATCTCATCAAAAATTCGGTGTCGTCAAACATAAACGAGCGCGCAACCGAGCCCGCTCACCGCATGCCGATAGGCACTCCGTCCGATGCATTCCCATGCAGGAAAGCCTGGAATGCCTCGTGGTGCCAAACTGGATGGCCGTTTTTATCTCCAATGGATTTGTCGTCTGGTCGGTGGATCAAACCCCGCGGGGGGTGATCGAAATCCTGGCAATCTTGCCAGCTTGAAACCGGGTCGCAACAGGCTTTCTTATGCGCGGTGCGTGTATGGCCTGAGGCCATGTCTTCTTTTGCGAAAATGGCTTCTCCTTGATGAGACACCGGGGGAAATCACACTCCGGATCGCTTATAACAAGGAGAAGCCTAAATTCGTTTTATTCAGCGTCCAACCTTACTGAACAGGTTCTCAATCCCAGAAATCAGCCGAAAAATTGCGCGGCTCAATGAGCGGTCAAGAGTGGCATCCTGGCTGCAATTTTGCACAGCGCGATAGTCTGAGAGGTTGGCAGGGTGGAGCAAATCTGGTTGTGCAAACGGGATCATGGTACATTTCCTTTTAGAAATACTGTTGCGATATGTTCGCGTTAATAGCAATATCTGCTTAAAAAGCGTTATTGACAAACGAGAAGTTTTCATCTGATAATTTAGAAATTCTAAGCTATAAGGATTTTAGATGCCCCGCCGCCTCCCCCCATTAAACGCGTTGCGTGCCTTTGAGGCTGCTGGCCGCCGGGCAAGCATGAGCGCGGCTGCAGAAGAGCTTGGCGTAACGCCAGCCGCAGTGAGCCATCAAATCAAGGCATTAGAGGAATATTTCAACACCGCCTTGT
>CAJQND010000199.1 GCA_905479595.1 uncultured Hyphomicrobiales bacterium | reverse complement strand
TCCAAGTTATGGTTCTGACAACAGAAAACCGCCTGCACCAGCAGCACCAGTATTTGCGGCTTACACACCCGATCCTTTAGTGGCCCTTTCAGTGTCCGGTCTGGCAGGTAAGGTCGAAGCAGGCCAGATTGCATCCGGCGTTTTTAAAGAACTTGGCAATGCAACAGAACCAGTGCTGCGGGTAGAGAGAGCAGAACGCAAAGCAATCATCGAGTTTTATAAAGCCCGCAAGTTTGCACCTGCCTGGGTCGGCGACTACGGACTGAGCGTGCGCGGATTGAGGGTTCTTGATGTTCTTTCAAAATCTGCAGACGAAGGCCTCGAACCATCAGCATACCTTCCGCCTTCAATGACCAGTTACGAAGAGTCTTCCGAACGCTTCAAAAATAACCCTCGGGCGCTTTCACGTCTCGACATTGAGCTCACTGCAATGGCGGTAAAGTTCGCCCGCCACGCATATGCAGGGCAAATCAAACCAGCACGGCTTTCCGACACGTTTGATGTAAAGCCTGAAACCCTTGCACCTGAAAAAATTATCGCTGCGGTTGTGAATACAATTCATCCAGAAGACTATCTCGATGGCCTTCACCCTAAGCACCCCATTTACAAGACGATGAAAACTGAACTCAAACGTCTCAACGGCAGTGCCCGGCCAACGGCTCTCGCCGGGGTTCCAAGCGGACCGTCTATCCGTGCAGGCCAAAGGGATGACCGGCTTCCGTTGTTGCGCAAACACCTGGAACAGTTGGGATTTCTATCCCCCATAACCCCTATGGAAAAACGCAAACCAGCGGCTGATCCTGCTGCGTCCTCCGATCCTCTCGACGACATCAATTTTGAAGGTAGCAACGTTACTGAAAATGTCAGCGCACCAGATGTTTTTGGCCCTGAATTGGTGGATGCAGTGCGAGCTTTTCAAGCATCTAAGAACCTGCATGCCGATGGTATCGTCGGGGCACGCACCCTGGCCGCTTTGAATGGCAAGGCACCGCAAAACCGTGTGCCAACCTTGAAAGCCAATATGGAACGCATGCGCTGGCTGCCCAAACAATTGGGCTATCGGCATGTTTTTGTGAACCAGGCAGCTTATCAGGTACGGGTTGTTGAAGGTGGCCGTGTTGTTCATCAGGCCCGGGTTGTTGTGGGTAAAAAACAGTTCCCAACGCCAATGTTTTCCGACCAGATGGAGACCGTGGTTTTTAACCCCTATTGGAATGTTCCAAAGTCGATTGCCAAAAACGAAATGCTGCCAAAGCTTTGGGACGACCCGGGCTATCTCGACCGCAATGGCTATGAAGTGATTAACACCCGCGGCCAGCAAGTTTCGTCTTATTCCGTGGATTGGTGGAATTATTCCGGCGCTAACCTTCCCTATGACATCCGGCAAACCCCTGGGCGTGGTAATGCGCTTGGTGAGGTTAAGTTCATGTTCCCCAACAAGCACAGTGTATATCTGCACGACACGCCTTCAAAAAGCCTGTTCAAAAAACAAAGCCGGGCGTTCAGCCATGGGTGTGTGCGGGTGCAGAACCCGCGCAAATTTGCGCAAGTGCTGCTTGGGTGGGATGCATCGAAGGTGAACTCTGCAATTGACGGTGGCACTAACCACTCGGTGAAACTCAGCAAGAAAATCCCCGTTCATTTGACCTATTTCACTGCCTGGCCAGATGATTCTGGCAGATTGCGCTACCGCGCCGATGTGTATGGCCGCGACAAAGCAGTGCTTCAGGCGATGAAAAGATATCAAATCGCCTTGCGTTAAGCGGAAAA
Organism: uncultured Hyphomicrobiales bacterium; assembly: GCA_905479595.1. GTDB lineage: Bacteria > Pseudomonadota > Alphaproteobacteria > Rhizobiales > CAJQND01 > CAJQND01. Next base: position 3,463 of record CAJQND010000199.1, on the reverse strand, counting down.
ATTTCAAAAAACGCCGGATTTCTGCGCAAATCGCCTAACTTGTTGATCCAGGTTAAGGCTCGATTAAGCAAAACATTCTATATTTAACGAAATTGAGACGGCGCTTTAGTGAAATCGCCTTGAAATTGCCCCGGTTTAGGACTACTTCGCTTGTTCAAAGCTGATATTCCAGGGGCACGAAAAGTGTTCACGGAGCCAACTTGAGCGGGTTGGCCAAATTGTTGGTATCGGGTATGATTATGCGTAGTTTACAGTGGGGCAGTAACTATCCCTTGAAAACACGATGTGAAAATAAGTCTCTTACCGGGCGGTTCGCTGCGGTTTTACTCGGGTTTTGCTTCTTAGTCGTCGCAGGCCAGGCGAGCGCTATTGCCAGTTCCAGAACCTTGTCATTCTACTTTGGTCACACCAAAGAATCTATCAAGGTCACCTTCAAGCGCAACGGCAAGTACGACAAAAAGGCGCTCAAGAAGCTTAATTGGTTTTTTCGTGATTGGCGAAGTAATCAATCAAAACGCATGGACCCAGCGGTTTTTGACCTCATTTGGGAAATGAAAACCGAGCTTGGCGCCAAAAAACCTATTCATGTCATTAGTGGTTTCCGTTCATCACGTACCAATAAGAAACTGCGCCGCATGGGCCGCAAGGTAGCACGGCGTTCCCAACACATTCAGGGCCGGGCAATCGATCTTTATTTTCCTGGCGTACCTTTGTCGAAACTGCGCAACGCCGCTTTGGTTCGCCAGCGTGGTGGGGTCGGATACTACCCGCGTTCAGGTTCTAGCGGATTTGTTCACGTAGACACCGGCTCAGTGCGTCACTGGCCGCGCATGTCGCGCCGCAAGCTTGCAGCGATTTTCCGCAAACACAAACACCAGTATAAGCGTCGCAAAACACCTGCACCCGTTTATATTGCCAAGAGCAAAAAAGCAGCGGGCAAAACCCAGGTTGCTTCTGCCAAGCCGATTGTTAAGCCTTCTGTCAAAAAGCCAGCGGTTTATGCGGCTTTGTCAACCAAGGCGCGGGCTGCATTGCGCGCCCAGGTGGAAAAAAGCAATGTACCGGTGCCACGGCCAAAACCATACGCTGTTATGGCTGCCCTTCAAGGTCAGAAGGACATAACAATCCAACCGGCATCAGCGCCAGTTCAAGTCACCAACTTTGCCTCAAAGCGTAATCCGAATGCGATCAGCCGCGTCGGTCGTTTAGATGCTAACCAGCCGATGCTCGTGGCCCGGCCTGAACTGCACACAGCTGCAATCGCGTCGGCTCCCTCTTTAGGTGATCCAGTTCCAGGGTTCTGGAGCGCATCACAGAAGCTGGCAGCATTTACCCCATCTAGTTTCCGTCACGACGGCGCACCACAACAGTTCAAAAAAGATCTGGTTTATAGTGGCGCGCTCGCGCTCGGCAATACCGGGTTAAAAGTCGCTAGCGCATCAGGCGGATTGCCCCGCGCAAACACCGTATCCGCACCAAAAGTGCGCAAGGCGAGAGTCTTTACAATTGACGAGCAGGCAAGAATTGCTGCGCAGGTTGTCAATCGAAATGGCAAAACCAGCCTGGCACGAACTCCGGCTGTACGCATGATGCGCCCCAAACTGGAACCGCTTAACAAGCAAGCCAGGTTGGAGCAAAAGCGCATGGAGGCCATTGCCATAGAATCCAAGCCATTGGTTTTTGATTAGACCACCAAAGAGAATTCAATTGAAAAGGGCCGCGAAATTATTCGCGGCCCTTTTTTAATGCATTTCGTTTTGAGCAGATTTTTTATTCTGCAGCTTCGGCTGACTCTGGTGCCATACCAAGTGCGTGCAGATACAAATCAATCATGGCTTGCTCTTCTTCGCGCTCTACCGTGTCTTTCTTCCGCAACGTAATCACCTTGCGCAAAATCTTGGTATCAAACCCGTTGGCTTTTGCCTCGGCATAAACTTCACGAATATCTGCAGCGATAGTCTTTTTTTCTTCTTCCAATCGCTCAATACGCTCAATAATTGCGCGCAACTGGCCTTGAGCAAAATTGGTCTGTACGTCCGTATCCGCCATCTCTTTACCGTCTCCTTGTAGCATTCACGTGAGTATTAGTGCCCCGGCTTATGGGCTACAGCATAGGCTGCCTTTTGTTCTTCGCTGGCTTCGGTTTGGTGCTTGGCCTTCCAATCGTCATAACTCATTCCATAGACAATTTCGCGGGCTTCCGGCTTGCTCAAATCGAGACCGATTTCATCGGCCGCATCTTGATACCAGTTAGACAGGCAGTTGCGGCAAAAACCGGCCAGGATCATCAGGTCAATATTCTGCACATCATTGCGTTCGCGCAGATGCTTCACCAAGCGCCTGAAAACCGCAGCTTCAAGTTCTGTTTTTGTCTGTTCGCTCGTTTTTTCTGACATGGCCACCTCCACATTGCGTCTTAAGGATTATGTTCCGTGTTTCACTTAAAAAACCTGGGTTCATGCAAATTCGGGTCGGCGATCAGAGGAGGCATAACTTCTGCCATCCGATCTACCCATTCCACGATCCCGGCTTCATTGCCGATAAGGTCCTGGCGAAACTCAATCAGCGCATGAGCAAGCCCGCGCGCGGTGCCGTGCACGTTCATGGTGTCGCCATCAAGTTCGCCCGTATAAGGCTCGTTGTCGCCAATCACCAATTCCTGAAAATGTTGCAACGCGGAAATCAGTGGTACTGCGAAGCGGCCATCTTTGTCCCACAAAACCCCTGCATGCCAAGGCCGCGCCACGCCTTTCCAGGCTGGCGTAAAACTATGGATCGACAATATCGCCGGCACGCTGCCCGCTGCATGACAGGCATCAAGCATTTCAGAAATGGCGCGATGATAGGGCAGGTAATACTGCGACTTGCGTTTTTCGATTTCAGCATCGTCAATTTGCGCATTTCCCGGCACAACCGCGCCATCAGACAGCCGCATCACCAGCGTTGGATCGTCAATCCCCCTGTTTGGGTCAATCAACAACCTAGAAAAACATGAAAGCACAGCAGGAACACCAAGCCGCTCTGCCAGTCTTTTTGTCACTTCTTCTGCCCCAATATCATAGCCGATATGACGTTCAAGCTGGTGCGGGGGCAATCCAAGATCACCATATTCTTCAGGTAATATGTTTCGGGCGTGATCGCAGATGAGAACAAGGCCAGCCGAAAGATCGCCGTCAACCGTGTAAAAGGGCTGAAATGCGTCATTTTTTTCGTCAGGCCCGCCGCTTCTGGCAGCCTGTTTTGTGGCCGATGTGTCAAGCATTCGCGTAATATAAGGTGCAGGATTGTTAAGCGCTACCATTGTGATATTGCCTTTAGCGGTTTTCCAGTGGATAACAAGCAGACAGGAGCAGCATCGTCCCGCAAACAATGCCGTATCCTGGGCGTCACTCGGTGGTATGCCCATGCCAGAATAATTCTGGTAAAAGGTATCCAGAGGCGTTTAAATACATGATTCGAGAAA
>CAJQND010000198.1 GCA_905479595.1 uncultured Hyphomicrobiales bacterium | reverse complement strand
GCAAAACTTGATCCTGACATGACATAGCCCTTTCAATATGGCGCACGGCTGCCCGGCACCCGCCGGTAGTCCGCACTTTTTTGTATCTTAGAAACTGTTCTGGACCTAACATAGAACCAGAGCGGCCCCAAGTTTCAGGCCAGATTTTTTGCGGTGGAAAGGTACGACATGCGTGACACGCTGTTTCACATTCAAAAAACAGACTTCACCTCGCTGCAAGCGCAAATCCGGCAAACTCTGGTTTCAGCTATTCTGGACGGTCAGCTAGATGATAAAGACCCCCTGCCCTCCACCCGGAAAATGGCAAAAGTATTAGGCGTTTCGCGCAATACGGTCGTGCTTGCCTATCAAAGCCTCCTGGATGATGGTTATCTCGTTTCGCGTGAACGCTCTGGCTATTATGTGAACGGTCAAGTGGTCAAAACTGCCGGTGTTGGGACGCAAGCCAAGGCGTCAGATGATCAAACGTCGGCCTCCTCGCAACTCGAATGGACCAGCAGATTCCGGGTTCGCCCATCCACCCAGGAAAATATCTCAAAACCACTCGACTGGCAGACTTACCCCTATCCATTCATTTACGGCCAGGTGGACCATGAATTATTCCCCATTTCCGAATGGCGTGATTGTTCTCGTCAGGCATTGGGCAAGAGATGGTTTGGCGCCTGGACCAATGACATTTGGGAAACAGATGATCCCCTGCTGGTAGAACAAATTCGCCGGCGATTGTTACCAAGGCGTGGCATCGGGGTTTCGGACGATCAGATCATGATCACGCTCGGTGCGCAAAACGCCCTTTATATCCTCGCCAGCCTGCTCGTTTCACCATCCACACAAGTGGCGATGGAAGAGCCTGGCTATACAGATGTGAAGAATATTTTCATGCTCAAGACCGGGCTGATCAAGTCAATTCCGGTTGATCAACACGGAATGGTTGTCGATAAGCGGCTAAATGATTGCGATATCGCGTTTGTCACGCCATCGCACCAGTTTCCAACGACAGTTACCATGCCGCTGGAACGGCGGATGGAGTTGTTGGCCAAGGCAAAAGCCAAGGACATGCTGATAATTGAAGACGATTATGAGTTTGAGACCAACTATGTGAACGAACCTTGCCCGGCGCTGAAATCGCTCGATGACGAAAACCGGGTTATCTATGTGGGTTCACTCTCAAAAACGCTGTTTCCCGGATTGCGTTTGGGGTTTCTTGTCGGCGCGCCGGAGCTCATTCGCGAAGCACGGCAATTGCGCCGGTTGATGGTTCGCCATGCGCCCAATAACAACCAGCGCACCGCGGCGCTCTTTTTATCGCTCGGCCATCATGACAGCCTGATCCGGCGCCTGCACCGCTCTTACCGCGAACGTTGGGAGATTATCGGCGAAGCTGCGCGTAAATATTTTCCTGACACCAAATCGGTTCCAAGTTTTGGCGGCACTGCCATTTGGGTGAAAGCACCACGCGGGGTTGATTCTGACGAACTATGCAAACTTGCCGCCGAACAAGGCATTCTCATTGAGCCGGGACGCATTCATTTTGCCAACCCTGAAGTGCCCTGCCGCTGGTTCCGTCTCGGGTTCTCATCAATCAGGGCGGAAAAGATAAATCCAGGCATCAAGCTTCTATCAGAAATTGCCTATGGAATGGCTAAGCCCTAATCATCTAAACAGCATTCTTCTGGCACAAACGACAGGCCGTATCTGGACCTGCCATTGGGCCAGATGCAAGACTACATAAACAAACGAAGACTGCACCTTGGAAGGGGCGGTCTATTCGTATTTCGAACATTATTGAGGAGGGCCGCGCCGTGTTGATTGGTGTGCCAAAGGAAATCAAGGTCAAGGAATTTCGCGTCGGGTTGACACCAACGAGTGTCCGCGAACTGGTTGCGTACGGCCATAAGGTCATCATCGAGACCAATGCCGGCATCGGAATTGGTATGGATGACGCAGCGTATGAAGGCGCTGGCGCAGAAATTGTCAAAACAGCCAAAGACATTTTCGATAACGCAGAAATGGTTATCAAAGTGAAGGAACCGCAGGCTGGTGAGCGCGCAATGTTGCGCAAAGGCCAGATTCTTTTCACATACCTGCATCTGGCTCCAGACCCCGAGCAGACAAAAGACCTGGTAGCAAGCGGTGCAACTTGCATTGCCTATGAAACTGTCACCAGTGCGCGCGGCGGATTGCCTTTGCTGGCACCAATGTCGGAAGTTGCCGGGCGCTTGTCCATTCAGGCTGGCGCTTACCACCTCGAAAAAGCCCATGGCGGCCTTGGGGTTTTGCTTGGCGGCGTGCCAGGTGTTGATCCAGCCAAGGTCGTTGTTATCGGCGGCGGCATGGTTGGCCGCCACGCAGTGCACATTGCCCTCGGCATGGGTGCTGATGTGTGGTGCATCGACCGCAACGTGGATGTACTGCGCTCGTTGTGGGAACAGTTCGACCGGCCGTTGAACACAGTTTACTCCACTCGCGATTCCATCGAAAAGCATTGCATGGAAGCTGATCTCGTGATTGGTGGCGTGCTCATTCCTGGTGCATCTGCTCCAAAACTGATCACCAAGGAAATCGTGAAGAAAATGAAGCCCGGCTCAGTGATCGTCGATGTGGCGATTGACCAGGGCGGTTGTACGGAAAACTCCCGCGCAACCACCCATGATGATCCGGTGTTTGTGGTTGATGATGTTATCCATTACTGCGTGGCCAACATGCCAGGCGGCGTTCCAAAAACATCCACCTATGCCCTCAACAATGTCACCCTTCCCTTCGCCATTGCGTTGGCCAACAAGGGTTGGAAACAAGCACTGCGCGACGATGAACACCTGCGCAACGGCCTGAATGTGCATGATGGCAAGGTGACCTACAAAGCCGTCGCCGACGATCTCGGATACGACTATGTGGATGCAAAAGACGTGATTGCCGGCTAATTATCGCCCAATACCGTTGTGAAACGTTTGAAAACCGGGGTTTTT
>CAJQND010000197.1 GCA_905479595.1 uncultured Hyphomicrobiales bacterium | reverse complement strand
AAACTATCCTGTGCGAGCCGAAAACTTGCAATATCGAATACTTGATTAAGTCTGATACTCAAGCAAAATCAATGTGATGAAAATTCTTCACGGACGACTACCCAGATTGTATTGCGACTCAAAGAGTTGGGTTATTCAGTTTATGACATAGTTAGCTACCAAGTTCGGCCACGTGATGAAGCTCTGGGATATGTCGATTTGGTGTTCGTCCGAGACGACGGCCCTTTACGTGCCCACCATAGTTGGGTTTAGATATTTACACTCAACCTGATAGATTGAATTTTATTTAACGGCGTCGTTATCAAAAAAAGCCCTAGTATATTCACACCGACTGTCATTAGACGAACAATTCTGGTTTAGCGCTCCCGCCATCCAGATTCACAAACGACCGCTACTGCAAATTTCCATCCCTCTGGTGTGTTTTTGAGGACATAGTGTCCGTCTATTGTTTCCAATACAGTGCCATCTGCCTTTAGCCGTTTAACATCCGCGACATCCAGAATTGCGGTGCCGTTGCCGCAGTCTGCCGCGGACTTGGAACCAGCTGTACTATGGCTGAACCCGTTCTCATTTAACCCGGAAAACAATGCTTTCAGAAATTCAACAAACGCTTTGCGATCGCGCAAACATACTGTTCCAGCTGGCGCGACGAAGACGCAAGGTTCAGAATAACACTCCGCAACACCCTCGAAGTTTTGAGCATTCCAATGCAACAAATATGTTGCGAACAACTGTTCAGCTTCAGATTGAACGTCTTCCATACTACCCTCAAATTCTCTCGATCCACTGTGACGATCTTGTCCGAAGCGTCAAAAGCCCTGAACAATTGTGAACCGTATTTGACACGATGGTTCACCCAAGGTTCAGGAGGAAACGCCCAAGGTTAAATCTGCCCGCTCGTCGTTCATGCAACTGCTTGCGGGCAAAATCGGGGTGGGAAAGCGTGCGGAACTGCCGGATGCACGTTTTTCCGCCCCACCCTATTTGTCTAGTATAGGTTCAGCGACCACAATTTATCCAAAATATTTGTGCAAGTTACGCACTCATCAGAAGAATTACTTGTGGTTTTAAATAATGAACACGATAAAAAATTGGCGTTTCTTGGTTGTATTCTTTTCAATATTGGCCATTTCAGCGATACCGATGGCACACGCTCAAACCAAAAAAAGCACGAGTGCGCAGAAGACAACAAAGCACACTCAAACAAAAGCTAAAGCAAAGAAAAAACGTCCGGCCACCAAGCCTCAAGTGAAGTCCAATTTCACAAGCTGGGACAGGGATACCAGATATGAAGGTTACCGTTGGTAGGTAGTTCAGGTGCGCCATCAAAAATGCACAGGATTTGGCCTAGTCAGTAGAAATTAAAACCTGGCAATGATGCAAATGCCGCCCGCAAGGCGTCTCCCCAACCGCTTGAAATCTCCTGATAGTAAGGATCGTCGTGTTCTACCCTAACCTCACGGCCTCTTTGTAGAGCCCCAAGTTCGTAAGTTTGCATATCAAGTGGCAGGTCGACAGAAATGTTGGCCTTGATCGTTGAATCAAATGAAACAAGCAGCAGTTTCGCTGCCTCTTCGAAGCTCATATCGGCATCATAGGCGCGCACCAGAATCGGCCTGCCATATTTCGTTTCACCTATTTGAAAAAACGGCGTGTCGTCAGACGCTTCAACGAAGTTTCCTTCGGGGTAGATCAGAAACAACCGCGTTTCGCCGCCAACAATTTGCCCGCCAAGAATAATGCTCGCACTAAAGGCGGACTCGCTTGCCTGGCCTGTTTCGGATGCTGTTGCGATTACTTCGCGCAGCGTTTTGCCGACAAGCGTTGCAACTTGAAACATCGATGGCGCATCGAGAATAGATGGATTGCGCTCCGAAGCAGCTTTGGTATGTTCCTCAAGAAGGCTGACAACGGCCTGAGTGGTGGCGAGATTCCCAGCAGTCATGAGAGTGATCAATCGTTCACCGGGCACTTCCCAGGTAAACATCTTTCTAAACACAGAAATATTGTCCACGCCCGCGTTGGTGCGCGTGTCAGACATAAACATGAGGCCCTTGTTGAGGCGCAGGCCGACGCAATATGTCATGAAAATTGAATCCGATACTATTCGCGTTCTACATTACTGTTGCACTTGGATCTCTACAACCATGTGGTCTTTTGTGTCACCCAGATTGTTTCCAAATTGCAAGCCGGAAATTGGCGCGGCGTCTTTATAGTCAAGGCCAGTTGCAACCCTCACATACCGTTCGTCGGGTGAAATGCCGTTGGACGCATCAAACCCGACCCACCCCAGCGGTTCAATGTAAACTTCTGCCCACGCATGCCCGGCATCCTGATCAACCCGCTCATTCATCATCAGGTACCCACTTACATAACGCGCTGGCATATCCATTAATCGCGCCACAGAGCTCAAGATATGGGTATGGTCCTGACAAACGCCGCGACCGATTTCAAGCGCGGTTTCCGCCGTGGTTCCGCTATCGGTCTCTCCGGTTTCATATTTGACTGTTTCGCTAATGCGCTTTGAAAGAGCATGAACCATTGCGAGCGTATCACCCGCATCATTTGCGAATTCTTTGGCGAGCGCCTTCGTCAATGGACCAGGTTCAGTGAGTGTGGTTTGACGCTTGAAATACCACAGGGGGGCAAAGCCAGCGTGTTGGCCAACCACTCCCGAATTGTTGGTTGTTTCAACTTCGCCGGTACAAGTAGTGACGAACTCGACAGCACCCTGTTGAGCACTTGTCAAAATGACTTTGTTGCTATGTTGGTCTTCAAATAGTGCCTCTTGGGTTGCACCTTCCAGCGCGACATCCCACGAAATCACATTTTGCCCAGCGCGCGACTTCGGTGTCATTCGCAATTGTTGCAACGCATAGGAAGGCGCTGCCTCATAGCGATACATTGTTCGATGGGAAATTTTCAACAGCATCTATTCATAAAACCGGTAATCGCGTTGAATCTGTCCGCCAAGAACGTTGTTTTTCTCAATAAAAATCTTGAGGAACTCGTGTAGTCCATGCTCAAAAATTTCATCAATTCCTCTTTCATTTAATTCGGTGCGAAGTGTATTTGCCAGACCGTGACAAGGGTGGCTTTGTCCGTAGTCAGATTCCAGATAGGTAATATTTTCAACGATTTGTCCGTAACAGAATGCCAACGATCTCGGCAAACGGCGATCCAGGATGATGAATTCAGCAATACTTTTCGCGTTGATATTTGCCCCATTCAAATGCCGGAAAGCGCTTTGGGCCGAAACTGACCGTAAGATTGTTTCCCACTGCACGTTATCAAAAGCTGAGCCAATCTGAACAGCAGACGGAAGCAGAACGTAGTACTTAACGTCGAGAATGCGCGCGGTGTTGTCAGCCCGTTCGATGAAGGTCCCAAGGCGGGCAAAATCATAAACATCATTTCGCAACATGGTGCCATGCATTGCGCCACGCACGAGAGCGTTTTGTTGCCGTATCAGCCGCAGAAGTTCAGGCAGTTGCCGCTCTACGACCTCGGCTTTCAATGCATCCGCTAAGGCCATCCAGCATTCGTTGGTAGCCTCCCAAACTTCTCGTGTGAGTGCGGTGCGCACGAGGCGGGCATTTGTACGCGCGGATGTGATTGAAGCTAAAACGCTGAATGGGTTCTCCAAATCACGCA
>CAJQND010000196.1 GCA_905479595.1 uncultured Hyphomicrobiales bacterium | reverse complement strand
ACATGAATGGGAAATAATGCCGGCACCATATCGGATTTTTTTCACAAAATTCTTTACCCGCACGGACTTGTCCGCCGGGTCGAGCCCGCTTTGCAGGTCTTCATCATGGGTCGTGATGCCTGTCGGGCAGGTGTTTTTATTGCATTTCATCGCCTGAATGCAGCCGAGCGCAAACATGAAACCGCGCGCTGAGACCACAAAGTCCGCGCCTACGCAATAGGCCCAGGCAACACTTGCCGGGGTAATTAGTTTGCCGGAACAAATCAGGCGGACACGCTCTTTGAGACCGTATTTGACCAGAATATCGGCCACCACCGGAAGCGCTTCACGCACCGGCAGGCCGCAATTATCCATCAGCGGCATGGGTGCCGCACCAGTGCCGCCATCGCCTGAATCAATGGTGATGAAATCCGGTGCCGTTTCAATGCCGCGCTTATGGATCAGCTGGCACAAGTCTTCCAGCCAGCCATATTCGCCAACAACCGCTTTAAAGCCGGTTGGCAGACCAGAAACATCGCGCACATGAGAGAGAAAATCGAGCAAGTCACCAAGATCATCAATTTCCGGGTAGCGGTTGGGAGAGATCGAGCTTTCATGGGCGGGAATGCCTCTGATTCGGGCTATTTCTTCGGTTACCTTGGAGGCTGGCAGGATACCGCCCTTGCCAGGTTTTGCGCCCTGGCTCAGCTTGATTTCAACCATTTTAACCTGCTCATGGGCTGCAACTTCACGCAGTTTTTCATCGCTCAGACTGCCATCCGCATTCCGCACCCCGTATTTGGCCGTACCCATCTGGAAGACAATGTCGCAACCGCCTTCCAGATGATATGGCGACAACCCGCCCTCGCCTGTATTGAGCCAGCACCCGGCAAGCTTGGCACCTCTGGAAAGGGCCTGCACAGCGGGGCGAGAAATCGCGCCAAAGCTCATCGCCGAAATATTGATAATCGAGGCGGCTTTGTAGGGTTGCTTGGCAAAAGGACCGATGATCAATGCAGGGGAATCGGTGGTTTCCTCATCCAGTGGTGGAAACATGGTGTTGACGAAAATCGAGGTTCCAACCGGCTCGATATTGCGGGTTGAGCCAAATGCAGTGGTATTGTCCTCGCCTGCTGATGATTTATAGATCCATTCGCGCTCCGCCCGGTTAAACGGCATTTCCTCGCGATCCATGGCGAAGAAATATTGCCGGAAAAACTCGCCAAGGGAGCTGAAAAGCCCACGAAACCTGCCGATCACCGGGTAGTTGTGGCGGATAGCGTCAGCTTTTTGAGATTTGTCGATGACAAACAGAACCAATCCACCAGCCACCGTCAGGCCGATCAGGCACACAAAGATCACAGCCAGAATGCTCAAACTATGCATCGTAAAGTCGGCCATCAGGTTCCTTTCAATTGCCAAGCTAAAAAAACCAATGATGGCCCCGCAGGCGTTTCCCTTCAACGCATTTTTATGGCAATAAACATGCAAAGTTGAGAAACGGGGATCAATGAGGCAGTTCACAGTGATAGGCGCACCGGCGTCGAGCATTCAGTCCGGGCCAGAAGTTGCCAATGCACCCGATGTCTTGCGCGACCTCGGGCTCGTGGCAGCGCTAGATGCAAAAGATGCCGGCGATATGGATTGTGCATTTGGCAAACCGTCCAAGCGGGGTACATCCGGACTTTTGGCCGAAGCTGGCGTTATCGAAGCCAGCGCAGTTTTGCGCCGCCGCATTGCCCACCTTGTTGATGAAGGTGTTGTGCCATTCATAGTGGGCGGCTGTTGCGCCATCCTGCCCGGTGCCCTCGCCGGGGCCTGCGATGCCATTGGTAAAATATCGGACGCTGGATTGGGGCTGGTTTATCTGGATGGCCATTGCGATCTGTACGATGGCGACAGTTCACCTGAGGGCGAGGCTGCCGATATGGCCCTCGCGACATGCTTGGGGCGCGGTCCAAAAAACTGGACGGCAGCACTCGGCGGCAGCCGCCTCGTTCACCCAGAAAACACTGCTATTCTGGGTTTTCGTGATCGCGACGAAGTCGAAGCTGAAAATGCGTTAGTGCCGGAGGATTTCGGCTCTGGCATGGCCATATATGATGCAGACGCCGTGCGCGGAATTCACGCCAGTGCAGTGTCTGCCAATGTGGTTTCAAAGCTCTCGCAAGTGCCGGGCCGGTTTTGGCTTCATTTTGATGTGGATGTACTTGACGATGATGTCTTCCCCGCTACCGACTACCTTATGCCGAACGGTCTGGACTGGGATGATGTAACCGCCCTGCTGCGCCCACTCATAAACTCGCCAGCACTCGCCGGAGTATCGCTCACCTGCTACAACCCCCAAAAGGATGCAGGTGCATCGTGTGGATTGCGCCTGGTTGATTTGTTTCAGGCAATCTGCAAACCGTAACGGAAATAACCATGCAAGCACCGATAAAAGATTACGAAGCAGAATATAACAACCGCGCCAGAGTGCCGAACCACGCCAGCGTGATCGCCAGTTGGGAAGAACAATCGGTTCAGTGGCGAGAGAATGCCTACAAGGCCGATCTTGATCTCGCATATGGTGCGGGAACCCGCCATAAAGTGGATGTTTTCTCGCCGGAAAATGAAGCCGCAGGCCCCATTGTTATGTTCATTCATGGCGGTTACTGGCAAGCCCTTGGTCGGGAATGGTTTTCCCATATGGCGCGCGGGCCAAATCTGAACGGGATCACAGTTGCCGTTCCCTCCTATGATTTATGTCCAAATGTTTCGGTTTCACAGATTACCGAGGAAATGCAGGCCTGCTGTTTATGGCTATGGAAAACCTACCGACGGCGAATTGTGGTGTGTGGCCATTCCGCTGGCGGGCACCTTACCGCATGCATGCTGGCAACCGATTGGAATGCACACGATGGCGATGCGCCTCCACTTTTAGTAGGTGCCGGGTTATCGATTTCTGGTCTGTTTGATCTCGAACCGCTTGTCCCAACCACGATTAACGACAATTTACAGCTCACCTCGGAGAGTGCTCGCAAGGCCAGTCCAATCCACTGGGCACCACCATCGGGATTGAAAATGATTGCCGCAGTTGGTGGGGAAGAAAGCAGCGAATACCTCCGCCAGAGTAAAGACATTGCCAAAGCCTGGCACACTCAGGGCATGGCCGTAATGGCACGGGTACTTCCCGGTGAAAACCACTTCTCAATTGTTGCCAGCCTGGCGGAGAAAGATGGCGTCCTGACCAAAACCCTGACCGGCCTTGTGTCGGGTGCCACGTAACGGCCTTAAAATTGAGTTCAAAAATCCCCGTGAGTATTGAAACCCCATCTGGCAAAGGCGCAAAAGACGAGAATTTTCCCGTCGGTTCGTTTTTGCTGCCCAAAAAACTCCGCCCGCATATCGCGCGCTACTACGCCTTTGCACGCGCCATAGATGATATTGCCGATAATCCCGATCTATCGGCAGATGAGAAAGTCCTTCGACTCAACGCAATGGACGAGGCAGTGCAAGGCAAACGAGGAGACGAACCGGGGCTGGAAACGGCAATCGCCATGCACAAAAGCCTGGTAGAGACCAACATCACTTCGCGTCACTGTTCAGACCTTGTGGATGCCTTTCGCCAGGATTCAGTGCAAAACCGCTATCAGGATTGGGACGAACTGATCAACTATTGCCTGCGATCCGCTGCGCCAGTCGGGCGCTATTTGCTCGATTTGCATGGTGAAAACCCGGAAAGCTATGTCTATTCAGACGCGCTGTGCAATGCATTGCAAGTGATCAATCACCTGCAAGATTGTGGCGATGACTATCAAACGCTTGACCGGGTCTACCTTCCGGTTCCATGGCTAGAGGCTGCAGGCGCTTCAATAGACGATCTTTCTGGAAGTACTGCGACACCGGGGCTCAGGACCGTTATGGATCAGTGTCTTACTGGTACTCGGGCGTTGCTTAAAATTGCGGATCAACTGCCTGCCCATCTCAAGAGCCGGTCCCTTTCAATGGAATCAGCCATCATTATTGATGTTGCTCATACACTTGTAGATGCATTATCCAAGCGCGATCCGATAGCGGAAAGGGTGGAGCTGACCAAGCCTCAATACGGACTTTGCGCTGTTCGGGGGGCGTTAAAGGGCGCATTTTCATAAAATTAAGCATTCCGGTTAATGGTAAAACACGTTGCTCTGTACATAAGGGGTGGTAAACTGCTGCTAAGAGCGGCATAACCACCAACGCATTTTCTGGAAATACATATTTCTGGGACCTAGTGCCTGTGGCTAGGATTGGACTAAAAAATAAAGGTCAAACTGTCTATGTCCGTTTCAACACCGTTGCTCGATCAAATCATTACACCGGAAGATCTACGCCGGTTTGATCACAAGCAATTGCGCCAGGTAGCCGATGAGCTGCGCGCGGAAGTTATTGCTGCTGCTTCAGAAACCGGTGGCCATTTTGGTGCCGGGCTGGGCGTGGTCGAGTTAACCCTCGCCTTGCACTACGTGTTCAACACGCCCGATGATCGTTTGATCTGGGATGTGAGCCACCAGGCCTACCCTCACAAGATTCTGACTGGACGGCGCGACAAGATCCGTTCGATCCGCCAGCGTGACGGTCTCTATGGTTTTACTAAACGCACCGAAAGCGAATACGACCCGTTTGGCACTGCCCATTCATCTACATCAATTTCCGCAGGCCTCGGCATGGCAGTCGCCCGCGATTTGTCCGGCGGTGACAACAATGTGGTTTGT
>CAJQND010000195.1 GCA_905479595.1 uncultured Hyphomicrobiales bacterium | reverse complement strand
ATGGTGGTTGCTTTTTCTGCCGGAAACTTGTGGGCCGTGGCCCAGCGCGGAGAGCGAGAGACGAAACCCAGCCGACGCTGAAGATCGAGCCGGTCAACTTTATAAACCACCCCGTCAATGTCATAACCGAGCCCGGCACGGTTTTGCTCAATATCCTTATAAATCCGCAGCATATCCTCAACTGAGCGGCACAGGACCATATGCGGGTTCACCGTAAACCCCCAATCCGCCATCATTCCAACGGCTTCCATCTGGGTTTGCCAGGGTTCTGTCGAAACCTCCCCCCAGGCATAGGCGAAAAACCGCAATGGCCTGGATGCGGTAATGCGCGAATCAAGTTGGCGCAAGGAACCGGCCGCAGAATTGCGCGGATTGGCAAAAGGCGGCTTGCCCTCTTCTTCCTGGCGCTTGTTAAGGGCGGCGAAATCAGCGTGGCTCATGTAAACCTCTCCGCGGATTTCCAATACGTCCGGCCAACCATCACCTGAAAGCGTGTGCGGAATACCGCTGACTGTTTTCAGGTTGGTGGTAACATTCTCCCCCACCTGCCCATCGCCGCGTGTCGCGCCAGTGATGAGCTTGCCATTCTCATAGCGCAGGGAGGCTGAAAGCCCGTCAATCTTGGGTTCTGCGCTGATATCAAGCGGTTCATCTTCCGGCAATTTCAAAAACCGCCGCACCCGCTCACAAAACTCTTGCACGTCTTCGTCGTTGAACACATTGGAGAGCGAAAGCATCGGCACGGCATGGGTAACTTTGTCGAATTTCTCCGCAGGTGCTGCACCGACCCGGCCAGAAGGCGAATCTTCACGCACAAGATCAGGAAATCGCACCTCAATTGCATCGTTGCGCCGCCGCAGAGCGTCATAATCGGCATCTGAAACAGTGGGCGCGTCTTCTTGATGATAGCGCTTATCATGACCGGCAATTTCGCCCGCAAGACGCGCCAATTCAGCCGCAGCCTGCGCAAGACTTAGCGATTCTATCGCAATTTTGGAAAAATCCTCGGCGCTCATCAACTCAACCTGTATCTGCCAGAAGACGCTTGGCCTGTGCGCGGGCTTCTTCGGTAACCGATGCGCCGGAAAGCATGCGGGCTATTTCTTCACGCCGGCTTTCGCGGCCAAGTTTCGTCAACTGGGTGACCATGCGGGTATCGCCCTCGCCCACTTCTTCCATTTTGGAAATCAGGAGATGGCTTGCTGCACGCGCTGCAACTTGTGGGGAATGGGTAACGGCAAGTGCTTGCAAGCCTTGCGCCAGGCGCGCCAGTCTTTGACCGACTGCATCCGCCGTCGCACCACCAACACCTGTATCAATTTCATCAAAAATCAACGTGGGTGCAGACCCTTTTGCCGCCAAAATCACCTTTAGCGCGAGCATTATGCGCGAAAGCTCACCGCCAGAGGCAATTTTTGCAAGAGGTCCCGGCCTTGTGCCGGGATTAGCGGCAATGGTGAACTCAAGACGGTCAATACCATTGGGCCCGGCGAGGCTATCGCCTGATTCGATTGTGGTTTCGAAAACCGCTTTCTCCAGTTTCAGCGGCGCAAGTTCAGTCATTACCGCTTTGTCAATTGCGCTGGCAGCCTGTCGCCGCGCGGCACTGAGCGCTTCAGCCAATGCAAAAAATTCCTTGCGGGCTTCACCGGCCAGTTTTCTCAACGCTTCGAGATGGCCGCTGCCTTGATCAAGTGCAGCGAGTTCATCTGCATGGCGCTGGGCAATTGCTGGCAGTTGATCAACCCGGCAACGATACTTGCGTGCAGCACCCTTTAAGGCAAACAAACGGTTATCCACTTGCTCTTGCTCATCGGCATCGAATGTAAAGGCCGCCTGCGCAGCATCCAGACCAACGCGGGCTTCCGCCATTTCCACCAAAACCTGATCGAGGGTGGAAATCACCCCATCCAGTTTGCCATCCGCATCCGCCTGGCGGCGCTCCAGTTTTCGCAACCCGGCACTGAGTTGCGCTTCCATGTTGCCGCCGCCGGAAATGGCAGTTTCAACGTCATTGAGTGCATCAACGAATTTTTCTGCATTCATCATCAGTTGGCGCTTGGCAATCAAAGCATCTTCTTCGCCCTCAAGCGCGTTGAGCACCTGTAATTCTTCCACCGCATGTTCAAGATAGGCGCGCTCAGCTTCTGCATGGGCGAGACGTTCCTCATGGGCAACCAGAGCAGCTTCAGCCTCCTTAAATGCCGTCCATGCGCCTGCCACCTTCGTGGCATTTTTATCCAACCCTCCATATGCATCCACCAGAGTGCGATGCTGGTTGGGATCCATCATGGCGCGGTCATCGTGCTGGCCATGAATTTCCGCCAGAACCGCACCCAGACGGCGCAACAGATTAACGCTCACCGGCTGATCATTCACCGAGGCGCGGCTGCGGCCATCACTGGACTGGATGCGCCGGACGACAAGATCGCCGGCACTTTCAATACCGGCGTCTTCCAGCATCGCAAACACACCATGAGTGGGTGGCAAATCAAACTCAGCCGTCACCATGCCGCGATCTGCACCTGAGCGCACAAGCCCCGCATCGCCGCGCGCGCCAAGGGCGAGGCCCAGTGCATCAAGCAAGATAGACTTCCCCGCCCCGGTTTCTCCGCTTAACACGGTCAACCCGGTAGAAAAGTCCATATCAAGTTTCTCGATAAGAACAATATCGCGTATGGAAAGGGCGCTTAACATTACCGGGGCATATTATCCCGATACGCCCGCCATGCCAGCTTGTTTTGTGTTTTCAACACCGTAAAATTTTTTACCAGCGCATAAACGCGTGTTGTGGCATTCTAATTCCATATTAAGGGAGAAAATCAATTGCAAGAATTTAATACCGACGCATTTTTCGCCGAATTCTCGAGAGTTTGGAATGACCATGATCTGGACGGGATAATTGAACAATTTGCCGAAGACGGCGTGTATGAAGCATCTTTTGGACCAGATATCGTTGGCGGGCGTGCGGTTGGACACGTTGCCATTCGCACTCTTTTGAACGAAACCTTCAAGCGGGTTTCAGACCTCGCTTTTGAAGACAGGTTCTTTCACTACTCCAATGGAGTCGCGATTGTTGAAGGCACGCAGAAGGGCACCATGCCCGACGGCACCAAATTTGAAACTGCGTGCGTTGATATTCTGATCATAAAAGATGGAAAGCTGGCAGCAAAGCGGGCCTATAGAAAAGACCACGGCAGCTAAACAAACTGCACACCCCAACATGGATTCTGGTTCTCGATGAGCGAACTGGCCTGACCGGCGATAACTGAAAACTCAGATCAACCGCTGCCGGAAACCGAATTCCATGTTTGGGAAATCCACGACGAAGAATTCTCTTGTGGTTCCAGACCGCCAGAGCGCAGCAGGCTGTATGCTTCTTTATACCAGGCGCTGTTTGGGAAGTTGTGGCCAAGAATAGCCGCTGCCGTTTGCGCCTCAGAGGTAATGCCAAGAGCCAGATAGGCTTCCGTCAAACGCTCAAGTGCTTCAGGCGTATGTGATGTGGTTTGATACTCGATCAACACTTTCTTGAACCGGTTGATCGCTGCAACATAGGCGTGGCGCTTAAGATAATAACGCCCGATCTTCATTTCCTTGCCAGCCAGATGGTCTCGCGCCAAAACTGCCTTTGCATCGGCGTCTGCTGCATATGCGGTGCCCGGAAAACGGCGGCTGACCTCTTCCAGAGCAGCAAGCGCTTCTTTGGTTTCAGACTGGTCGCGTTTTGTATCGGCAATCTGCTCGTAATGGCTGAGCGCGATCAGATAATAGGCATAGCTTGCATCTTTGTGACCAGGATGCAGTTGCAGGAAGCGTTTGCAGGAGTTGATCGTGTCGACATAGTTGCTGCGTTGGTAATCAGCAAAGGCTGACATCAGTGTCGCCCGTGTCGCCCACGACGAATAAGGGTGAAGGCGCTCAACCTCGTCAAACTGTTTGACGGCGTCCTTGTAGTCAGCCTCCTTCATGTAGTCCATGCCCTTGTTATAGAGCTCGGCTACCGGGGTCGTATCTTCAACTGCCGGGGTTTCGCCTGCACCTGGAGGCGCTTTTGCATCGCCGCCGCCCCAAACATAGTCGGTAAGGCCGTCATAACCTGAACCGCCTGAACACCCCGCTGCAGTCAGCGAAAAGGCGACAAGCATCGCGGCAGCAACAAGCCGTCCGCGGCTTTTAGATACTGCCGGTTGGCTCGGTTTATGGACACACGCACGCATCATATAATCAGGTCTTCCGTACATAACCGCTCAGGCAACCCAGCCATTGGAGCACGGCAAAAAATGCTTTTCACCAATCTTTTAACCGATCAGAACCGGTGATGGAAACAAACATTATCACGTTTTTTCCATACCTGAGCATTGATATGGAAAACCCGGCGGAATTGTGACCGCCGGGCTTTCAGTTAGGTGCTTAAACGCGCTTGCGTTTTTAGTTTGCTTGCCTGCGCAAGAAAGCCGGGATTTCAAGTTGGTCATCCTCAAATCCGGATGCATCTTCAGCTGGTTGCGCTTCCGCTTGCTCTGGCTCGCTTGCTTCCTGCGAAATTTCGTGCGTTTCGAAGGCAGTCGCAACCTGTTCAGCAGGCTCCGGCGCGTTTGCAAAACGGGGCTCTTCTGTTTTTGCAGGAGCCGCAGCGCTCGTATCTTCTTCCTTGCGTCCCAGACCCACGCCGGCAAGGCGCTCAAACAGGCCTTTGCGTTTACGGGCAACTTCGGGCTCGGCAACTGCCTGATCACGGGCCGCTATCTGCGCCTGGGCAATTGGTGGAAATTCTTCTGGTTCAGGCATCCTTACCGGTTCTGCCGCATCACGCGTGGCAGGTGCAGGAATATTTGCAGCCTGCGCAGTTTCCTGCATTTCCATTGCAGCAGCAGCTGGTGCAGGCACTTCTTCTTGAGCCTCCATAGCCGGCATTGGTGCCGGTGCTGGCGTCTCGGCTACCACAGGAGCCGGTGCAGGCGTAGCGGCCACTTGTTGTGGCATCGCAGCAGGCACATCGTCATAGTCATAATCATCATAAACTGCGGGTGCATTGCGCATTTCAACATCTTCAATGCCGGTCGCAACCACAGAAACCCGGATCGTACCTTCCAGAGTCTCGTCGAATGTCGCGCCAAGAATAATGTTGGCATCCGGATCAACTTCTTCACGAATGCGGGTTGCAGCTTCATCCACTTCATAAAGCGTCAAATCATTGCCGCCGGTAATGGAAATAAGCAGGCCGCGGGCACCACGCATGGATACATCATCCAAAAGCGGGTTAGAAATTGCGGCTTCAGCTGCCTCAATAGCGCGTTTTTCACCTGCGGATTCGCCAGTGCCCATCATCGCCTTGCCCATTTCAGACATGACAGCGCGAACATCTGCAAAATCAAGATTGATAAGGCCTTCTTTGGTCATCAATTCAGTAATTGAAGCAACACCAGAGTAAAGCACTTCGTCGGCCATCGCGAAGGCATCGGCGAACGTTGTTTTCTCGTTGGCGATGCGGAACAGGTTCTGATTTGGAATAATAATCAGGGTATCCACATGGCTTGAAAGCTGTTCAATGCCGCGCTCTGCGGTAATCATCCGGCGCTGACCTTCAAACTGGAAGGGTTTGGTGACCACGCCCACTGTCAGCACGCCTTGTTCTTTGGCAGCGCGGGCAATAACAGGTGCAGCACCAGTACCGGTACCACCGCCCATTCCCGCGGTGATGAACACCATGTGCGATCCGGAAATATGGTCAATAATCTCTGGCAGCGCCTCTTCAGCGGCTGCGGCGCCAATCTGTGGCTGGGAACCTGCACCGAGACCTTCGGTCAGCGATGTTCCCATGTGAATACTACGCTCTGCAGCCGTTTGCTGAAGTGCCTGGGCATCCGTGTTCGCAACAACAAACTCGACCCCGTTAAGGTTCGAGGTGATCATGTTGTTCACCGCATTGCCACCAGCGCCGCCAACACCAAAAACGGTGATCCGCGGTTTCATTTCGGCCAAATCAGGTACTGTCAAATTTATCGTCATTTTGGGCGTCCCGTCATTCTGAATCCCTCGAAAACCTTGTCGCAAGGCATCCCCTGCTTCTATGTTTGTTACCAAGACGTTAGCAAAAGGTTAACGCGGATTAACCAAACTTGGTCAAACGAT
>CAJQND010000194.1 GCA_905479595.1 uncultured Hyphomicrobiales bacterium | reverse complement strand
ATGGGCAAGCGCTTTCAGCATGTCTTTTTCCTTGGCACCATAAAACATCACCGATGTGCCGGGGTTTGACTTCACCAACGCCTCATAACGCGCCTTGTCCAGTGGCTTGAGAGTGGCCGTCTCGATGATATCCTTGTAGTCGCGGCCCATATTCGGTCCGTAATTGTCCGGGTGCAGGTAATCTGCGCCAACAATCGTTGCACCAAAGTTATACGGGTAGATTTCAGCCATCACCGCCAAGCCCCCGGCGCGGGCATCATCCACCAATTTGAGCGCACTTTGTGACAGGCCCAAAGCTTGCTGATGCATGTGCTGCAACATGACGCCACCGCCATAAATGGCAGAATTTGCAATCATCTCCTCAAAGCCAAGGATACCGGTCGTGGGCGCTTGCTGGCTGGAGAACCGGCCATGCAGGAACGTCGCGCGGCCAAACTTGCCCGCCAGGCGTTGCCACCCGGTTGTTTCCGCTGATGTCACCCCCTTGACCATTTAACCAACCGGCGCACCAACCCCGAGAGCACCGCGTTTAAGACCCGCCTCGATCAACCCGTTGATCTGGGTAATCTGCTTATCTGTAGGGACCGTGCCCGACCATTTCATATCAACAAAAGCGTGTTCATCTTTCGCAAAAATGTCGGTTGTGACAATGCCGGTGGCAGAGGTGTATTTCGGGTTAAACACCTTTTCGCGAATGCCGATAGTGGAGACCGTCGCGCCATAATTGGTCTGTGATTTACCAGCCATGTGGTCATAAAAACGATCCACCGGATAAGCGCCCACCTCCAGGTCGAGCGGCGTCGTGACCCCGTCACGCAACATCAGTTTCTGGCCGAAAGGGTGATCGACAATATGAACGTGGGTGTCGATAAAACCCGATGATACCACGTGGTTTTTTGCATCAATGGTTTCAGTGCCGGTGATTTTGTCTTCAGTAATCCGGACGATTTTACCGTTCTTCACCGCGACATTGCGCACCGCATCAAACTTGCTCTCTGGGTCCATCACCCGACCGTTGAGAATTACCAAATCATAGTCAGCAGCAATTGAAGGGGCAGCAATTGCACAAGCCAGTGCACTGACGAGAAAAACAGCGGCATGTTTCATTCGAAAATGGGCGCGCATATATCTAATCCTGTCGTTATAAATCTGTACTTATTTTTACTTGATTTACAAAATACAGAAAGAAGACATATTGTCTTTTTCTCTAAAATTTACATGTATTTAGCTGCACAGGCGTTACAACCAACGGCGAACCCGTGCCTTGTAAGCGATAAACTCTGCACCAAAATTTTTCTCCAAAGCGTGCTCTTCGGGCACGATCTGGCGGGTGTTGATTATCCAGATGAAGGCAGCAAGGATGAACGGAGTTGCAAGCGTGCCAAGCCCGATGCCTACCCCTGTAACGATCAGGGCCAAACCAAGATACATGGGGTTTCGGGTAAATCGGTAGACCCCGTCAGTGACCAGCGCAGACGCTTGTTCCGGTTTGTTTGGCAACACGGTTGTCTCCGCGCGGAAGAATCCGCGGGCAGCACTGACTGCGACGGCCAATCCGGCGAGCGCCAGCAGTCCGCAGACAATCCATTGCCCATTGAAGTCGATCGAAAAGGACGGCCACAGCCAATTTGCGGCAACAAGAGTTATCACGCCAGCAAGACCGAAGACCGGTGGTGGGATATGCATGTTCCAAACTCCCTGGCGGTTTAACCGTCCCACTTAATCTTTTGATGAGAGCCATCACAATAGGGCTTGTTGGTTGAGGCACCACAGCGGCACAGCACATATTTTTCCGGGCATGCGCCTTTGCCGGGTTCGGAACCTGAGCAAGGAATGGCGCTCACCCGGTAGGGGCCGCCAGGTTCGATGGTGATACCGGGAGCTTCGCTTGACAAATGGCGGGGGTCTTCGCCTGCCCGGCTAAACGAAAGCGCGCCGGATGGACAAGCCTCTATCACAGCGATTATGTCATCTGATGTGCCATTGTCTGGAATGATCCACGGTTTGCGTTTCACATCGAATACAGGCTTCAGGCGTTTGATGCATTGCGCGGAATGAGAACACGCCCGCAGATTGAAATGCACATCGATTTCACCGCCGCTATAGACCTTGAGCCGGTCCGGCACGCGCTTGTCTGAGGGTTGACTGTCAAAGCCAATTTCATTATGCGAACCATCGCAAAACGGTTTGTTCTTCGACGCGCCACACCGGCAAAGGGCCATAACCGGCTTTGTCTCGATAGCCTCATTGTCCGGCCCTGTGAGCCGCGAAATCCCTTTGGCGACAAGCGGCCCGCCATCGCGTTCTTCAATCACGCCATCACTTGCTGCCACCTGCCGGGGTTTGTCTGTTCCACCGATACGTCCGGTCATTCTCAATCCATCCCGTATATTAAGGCCCATCATTGTCAGGTTTGCAGCACCGGCCATCAATTCCAGCGCTTGCACCCCATAAAACCAGCCATCAAACTCCCCTCTGGCAGCCTTTGATGCAAGAAAAATCGCCGACGGCAGCAAAATCAGCAAGCCATTGGCCGCGATGATCGGCATGCGCTTTTTCTTCGCCAGCGCCTGGGCGTCGGTGCGCTTTTTGCCCATGGCCATGCCCGATCCGCCAGCTATTGCCATGGCGGGGATCAAAATGAACATGCCAGGCAAGATCATGGATTTGATGGCTGCGATGGTCTCATGGCTTGCAAACAGTTCGGTGACCACAGTCGACGTCCAGAACGTTAAAATGGTGAGGAAGCCAATGCACCCCGCCAGGGCGTGGATCTTGGTTTTCATAGCTAAAATCTCCAAAAAATATTTAAACCTTTTTCGGTCTAGGCAACGCAATGATTGGGCACAGATAATTTCTTGAACAAATGGGGCTGCGCGACAGCGCTTTGCGGATAATCTTCCAAGCGGCTTTGAAACTCAGGGTGCATGAACGCATTGCGGAAGCTCTCCACATCTTGCCAAATGGCGTAGTTCACATAAGTTGAACTTCCGGCAATCCCCTTATGAAGCTGGGTTGAAATGTAACCTGGCTGGACTTTCATAAAGTCCGCATCATGGGTCCAGGCTTTGAGCAATGCGTCTTCATCTTCCGGGGCAATGTTGAAAATATTGATCAGAACAATCGGATCTTCCTCGCTCTGCATCTGATCTGCCAGGGTTACTTTGGCATCAAGTTCTTTGAAATTGACCATGTCACTACACCTTCCTTTCATAGCTATTTGTTGTCTTCTTCCATCGCCGCACACCGGGTGCGGATTTTACCCAACAGATTGGTTGTCCGTTTAATCGCGGCCTCGCTCAAATCTCCAGCCAGGGCATTGGCCCAAAGGGTCTGCACCGCTTCCAGTTTTTCAATGGTCTGCACACAGCGCGGTGTTAACTCCACCAGCTTTGCCCGCTTATGGTCAGGGTTATCTGTAAAGCGCACAAAACCTTGCGCTTCCAGGGCGTTGATGATCCGTTGAACCGCCTGGCGAGAAAGGCCCATGCGCCGGCCAATTTGGGCCACAGTGATCGGGCGACCTTCATAATCAATGGCGCCAAGCACCTGCCAGCGCGCACTGGTCAGTTCCAGTGGGGCGGTCAACCGGTCACCGGCCTCCAGCAATTGGCCATTGAGCCGAAACGTCTCGAGGATCAGTTCCGTCAAGGCCGCGCCTTCTTTTGAGCGTTTCATCACACATTCCGTTGTTATCAGTTTCTAACTCAGCACTATTAAATTGACAATATATTGTCAATAAGAATTTTTCGGTCAACTATTTAAATTACCATTGAAGGTTTCAATTCATGCGGATATCGGCAGAATACGGATTGCCACAACATCACCAAAACGGAGCGCTCCATGGCTG
Organism: uncultured Hyphomicrobiales bacterium; assembly: GCA_905479595.1. GTDB lineage: Bacteria > Pseudomonadota > Alphaproteobacteria > Rhizobiales > CAJQND01 > CAJQND01. Next base: position 139 of record CAJQND010000194.1, on the reverse strand, counting down.
CATTTTTCATTGCTACAACCAAGATCAAAGATGCTGAAAAATTTCAGGAATATGCAGGCCAGGCAGGCCAGACGATTTCCGCACATGGCGGCAAAATGATTGCCCGGGGCAAGGTCGCAGCCGCCCTTGCCGGTGAATG
>CAJQND010000193.1 GCA_905479595.1 uncultured Hyphomicrobiales bacterium | reverse complement strand
GCCTGCGACGCGCTTAAGCCAGAGCTGCGCAGGAGTTCTGGAAGCCAGTTTCCCAAACCGTGATTGAATGCAAATGCTCCGATGCTCAAGGCGAGCACCAATTGCACATCACGGGCGCGAAACAACCCCGCCAATTCAGATAGCCAGCCAAGATCGTCAATGTTTTCTTCATGCACGGACGGCCCGCGACCGGCAATGCGCGCGACGACAATCCAATAGAGCCCGGCAACAAGGGCAATTCCCGCCCAAAGCTGCAATACGCTGCGCCAGTCATCATCAAACCACGGCATCAACACAGAGTTGGACAGGGAAAATGAAGTAATTGCCGCAATCGCCGGGCCAGTTGCGTAAATTCCCATCGCCCTGCCTCTTGAAACCCCCTGAAACCACCGGCTCACAACATAGGGTGCGCCCGCAGAGATGAGCGGGCCGCCAAGTCCAAAAAGGGATACTGCAGCAAGTAAAGAAAAGTAATCTGCCGAAACGCTGCGCAAAAATCCCGACGCGGAAATTATCATTGCCGCAATAGCAAGGCTTTTTGCCGGGCCAACACGGCTAAGAAAGAAGCCGCACGGGATGGCGGAGAAAATATAGATGAATTGCCAGGCTCCAAGCACGGTTCCCATTTGTCCATGCGTCAAGTTCAGATCCTGCAGAACCGGCTGCACCAACGGCGCAAGCCCGGCCACTCCAAGCCCGAAGCTGAAATAGAGCAACCAGATGCCGGTAAGCACCAGCCACCGCATTCTACCCCGTTCCGTTTTGAGGCACGGTATTTCATCGGCCATTTCAAGCTCACTTATCGTTACGGCAACCGGGCCGGGTCATTTGACTTCGATCAATGCATGCCCCCTGCTACACAGCATATGTGGCATATGTTTTTAAGTCTAAAATATTGGCCAAACCCATGACCCCGCGTAAAAAACCTGCACCGCACCAATCCACAATGACTAACCGCGCCCTCCCGGGCGAATTGATCCCGGTAGATATGGCAATTGAGAAAGGCCTCGGCCTGGCCCGTCAGGTTGGGCAATCTGAACTGATCAATATCGCTGATGCACATGGCCGAATTCTTGCTGAAGATGTGGCCACGCCATTTCCTCAGCCGCTTTTTGATTGTTCGGCGATGGATGGGTATGCGGTACGAATGGATGATTTTGCTGGTAATGGCCCATGGAAGCTTTCTGTATCGCACGCGATTGAAGCGGGCGATCCCGGGGCAACAAATGCTGCACCCGGCAGTGCTGTCCGCATTCTAACCGGCGCACCGGTGCCGCCATGTTTTGATGCAGTGATTATGCAGGAGCATGTGGAGCGCAGCGGTGACGCCATCACCATTGCCAAAAAACCCCGACTTGGCGAAAACATTCGCCGCCGTGGCGAAGACCTGGCGGCAGGAACGATTGTTTTAAACACTGGCACCAGGTTCGCCGCATCACAGCTTGCCCTTGCCGCCTCGACCGGCCTTGCGCAAGTGCAGGTCTTTCGAAAAGTGCGGGTGGCGTTCTTTTCAACTGGCAGCGAGTTGAAACAGCCCGGAGATGTTCTCAAACCCGGACAGATTTACAACTCCAACCGCTACATGTTGCGCGGACAACTAGCGCGTGACGATGTGGATATGATCGACATGGGCACGCTGCCGGATGATCCTGCTTTGCTGGCCAATGCCCTTGATGAAGCCAGGAATAGCGCAGATGTTATTATTTCCACTGGCGGTGTATCTGTTGGTGACGCAGATTACATGCCGGGTTTGGTGGAAGCCGCCGGTGGTGATCTGCACGTTCTCAAGGTGGCAATGAAGCCGGGGAAACCGGTTACCATCGGAACATTGGACAAGACGGTTTATGTCGGCTTGCCAGGCAACCCGTTTGCCGCGTTCATGACGTTCTTTCTGATTGCCCAGCCGATTATTGACCGGTGCGCGGGCTTGCAGGCAAAACCAGCTAAAACCATTCCCGCTGTGTGCGGCTTTACGCGTAACAGGCGGCTCTGGCGGCGAGAATATCTACCTGTGAAAACAGATGGTTACGACGACCAAGGTCGTCCTTTACTGTCATTGCTGGGAAGCGGTAGTTCAGCAGCTCTCCTGCCGGTGGCACAGGCCGATGGCCTGGCGATTTTCGAAGCTGGTGAAGGATGTGTCGAAGCTGGTGATACGGTTTTTTACATTCCGCTTTAAAGCACCCCTTGCTCCACTTCTTCAATGTTATAGCCAAGCTTTTCCAGACCCTCTTCGAGGTAGTCGGCCAACAATGGAATCCCAAGCAAATACTGCTCGGTCGGGCTTGATCGCTCGTCTCTCGCCATTTCAACAGCCTCCTGAAACTCAGAAGAAGAATATGTGCCACGGCCTAACCAGGTGAGCGCGACCAGATGAATTTGCTCATCAATATTCAGGCCGGCAATGAACTCCGCTACTTCGTTCTGAGTGGCATCACCGCTGCGATTTTCAAGAATTGAATCCGCATCATCATCCATTTCGACATCACCTGAGGGTTCATCCCAGGCCCCGGTCTTGGCGTCAAATTCGCGGGCGCGCACGATGATGTGTGCGACTTTGGCAGGTGAAATTTCCAGCATGATTGAATTCCTGTTTCTTCCCGATTTTTCCCATTTGCATGAGTATGCCCCGCGTTTTATCCCCGCCACATTGAGGTAAATCAATCGCTCAGGGCACCACCGAAATCAGAGCTGATGCTGCGGCCCGGGTTTCGCCTTGCATAAACCGCCCGGTTGATTTCGCCGCCATACTGAAAAATCGCCGCCGACAGATACAGAAAGATCAATGCTGCAAACAATCCACCTAGGCTCGCATAGAGACTGGCAAAATAGGCAAAACGGGCAAGATACACCGAGTAACCTGCCGCAATGATGAGCCAAGCAATCATCGTAAGCACTATCCCCGGCCACAAGACCGCCAATGGCAACCGCCGGGACGGCAACAACAGGTGCCCGCCAACCAGGCCAACCGTCAGCAACACAAAACCTGCAAGATACCGCAGCAACTCAAACTTGAGCGTGAACTCGCCAAGTGCAGGAACATAGGAAACAACCACCGCCCAGATAGCGGGGGCGAAAATCATGGTTAGTGCCAAGGCAAGAGACAACACCGCTCCACAAACCACGATCATCATATCCTGAAAAACCCGCAGCCAGATCGGTCTGTCCTCGTAGAACCGGTAAGCTCTGTTCAACCCGGTGCGCAGGCTTTCGACCCCGCGAGAAGACGTCCAGATCGTAATCAACCCGCTAATGGTCAGCAGATCGCTGCGCTGTGCAGTCAACAGTTGTTTAATGTTTGGAACAAGCGGCTTGACGATTTCATGGGGTGCAATCTCAAGGAGCATATCGACGGCTTGCTGGGCAAGGGTCTCATCGACAAAAAATGCCGCAAGCGCGAAAATAAAAATCAAAAATGGAAAAATCGCCAACATCACGCAATAGGCGATATTGCCGGAGTTAGGAAACCCGTCATCAGCGTAAAACCGCCGATAGGCATCTTTCAACACGCTCCAAATCGTTGATAACATTCCCAGGTCCCGCTATTGGTGGTCGTTGACGTGTTTCTTCAAACAATAGAATTTTTTTGGAAGGTGCAACCGAATTGACTGCCCAAAGCGCCAAAACTTCGCCGTCCTGGCTGCCAATAGCCCCGGCAATATTCGTGCTGTTGTGGTCGACGGGCTTCATTGGCGCACGCCTGGGCATGCCTTATGCGGAACCGTTTAGTTTTCTCGCACTGCGCTTTGCACTGGTTACCGGCCTGATTGCCGTTCTGGCGCTGATATTGAAAGGCAAATGGCCAAGCCGTCGTGAAGCCCTGCACGCCACCATCGTCGGGGTTTTAATACACGGCATATATCTAGGCGGGGTTTTCTGGGCAATTGATCAGGGCATGCCAGCCGGTGTTTCTGCATTGATTGTCGGATTGCAACCATTGCTAACAGCCTTGCTTGCCGGCGCGGTGCTGGGTGAAACTGTCCGGGCGCGGCATTGGGCAGGGCTGTTCATCGGCATTGGCGGCGTCGCTATGGTGCTGGCACCAAAGCTTAACCTTGCCGGTTCCGGCATTGGGTTTGCAACCATTCTCGCCTGCATACTTGGCACCATCTCCATCACCATTGGGTCCGTATACCAAAAACGCTTCGCCACCGGGCTTGATTTTACCACTGCGGGGGTTTGGCAATATGCCGGCGCTTCAGCGAGCATGGCAATTGCAGCGCTCATTAGCGGTGAAACCTTTACCTTCACCTGGACCGCTGACCTTGTTTTTGCCCTTGTATGGCTGGTGGTAATTCTGTCTCTGGGCGCGATCAGCCTTTATATGGTGATGATCCGCAATGGACAGGTATCGCGTATTGCAGCTGTGTTTTATCTGGTTCCCGGTGTCACCGCGGTTATCGCATGGCTGATGTTTGATGAGACACTAGGCCTGATTCAGATCGCTGGTATGGTGGTTTGCGCTCTGGCGGTTGCGCTGGCCAGCCGGGCTGAATGATGCCTGCGGCGGATTATCCTGCTGCTTAGTCTATACCGCAATGCACAATTGCGGCTATAACCCAGTTCCTGAATGATCAACCGATGGAAAATCTCCAATGAGCCTTGCCGAAGAAACCAGCCCAACAGGCCCGGTCCTTGAAGGACTTTCGACCCTCGCCCGCGATGCTGCAGCCTCTATTGACGAGATTTATGCGCTGGCCCGCACCCGGGTGGCGATAGTTGTATCGCGCGATGGCAAGATCCAGCATGATCTGATGGAGCGTGACCAGCACGCAACCCACGGGCTGGCGTGGCTCGCAACATATCGCGCCACACTGAGCCAGTTGGCAGATTACGCTACGCGGCTCGAAGCCGATGGCCGCTTTGGCGAGATGGAAGCACTTCTCGTGCAGGCTTGTTTCGGGGAATATCTCAACCAGATCAATGGCGGCATTCCCATGACCCAGGTGGAGTTTGTGCGCCCGTCTGACATCGGGCTCACTTGGGAAGAAATGGCCCCTCTGCGGTCAGGTGCCTGTGCGGAACTGCGCGCCCATGGCTGCACATCAAACGTGCGCAAGCGCATTACCGAGTTGATGATCGAAGCTGACGGGGCCGCCACATTTGGCGATGCCGGTCTTGATGAAACCCTTGACCAGATGCGCACTGAAATCCGCCGCTATGTAGATGCCAATGTGGCACCCCATGCCCATGAGTGGCATTTGAAGAATGAATATGTGCCGCTTCAGGTGATCGCGGACGTGGCCGAGCTTGGGGTGTTCTCCCTGACCTTGCCGGAACAATATGGCGGGCTGGGGCTTGGTAAAGAATCCATGTGCGTCATCTCCGAAGAGCTGTCGCGGGGCTACATCGCTGTGGGCTCTCTGGGTACGCGGGCGGAAATCGCCGCTGAACTTATTCTCACTGGTGGTACAGAAGAACAGAAGCAAAAATGGCTGCCAAAAATCGCTTCTGGAGAAATTCTGCCCACCGCTGTGTTTACCGAGCCCAATACCGGCTCCGATCTTGGGTCTCTGCGCACCAGAGCAGTGCTTGATGGGGATGTGTACAAAGTCACCGGCAACAAAACCTGGATCACCCACCCAGTGCGCGCCGATGTGATGACCTTGATGGTGCGCACCAATCCAAATGAAAAAGGGTATCGCGGTCTTTCCATGATGCTGGCAGAAAAACCACGCGGCACGGATGAAAATCCGTTCCCGGCAGAAGGCATGTCGGGCAGTGAAATCGAAGTGCTCGGCTATCGGGGCATGAAAGAATATGAAATTGCCTTTGATGGCTTCGAAGTGGCGAAGGAAAACCTGCTTGGCGGCGAGGAAGGCCAGGGCTTCAAACAGCTTATGCAAACTTTCGAAAGCGCCCGCATCCAGACCGCTTCACGCGCGGTCGGTGTGTGCCAGAACGCACTGGAAATTGGCATGCGCTACGCCCAGGAGCGCATTCAGTTCGATAAACCGATCATTTCCTTTCCGCGCATTTCAGACAAGTTGGCGATGATCGCCGTTGAAACCATGGCAGCACGCCAGCTCACCTATTACTCAGCGCGGCAAAAGGATTCAGGCAAGCGCTGCGATATCGAAGCAGGCATGGCAAAACTGCTCGGCGCGCGCGCAGCCTGGGCCGCCGCCGACAATGTGCTGCAGATCCATGGCGGTAACGGATTTGCGCTGGAATATGAAATCAGCCGGGTGTTATGCGATGCGCGCATTCTCAACATCTTTGAAGGCGCTGGAGAAATCCAGGCTCAGGTCATCGCGCGGCGCCTGCTTGAAGGCGCAAACTAGGTGAGTGCAGACGGACGGTTTGTTCTCATTACCGGCTGCTCATCGGGCATCGGGCACTATTGTGCCCACCAGCTAAAGGCCCGCGGCTGGCAGGTGATCGCCACTGCGCGAAACAAAGGCGATATCGAACGCCTGCGCAAAGAAGGCCTCGATACGGTTTTTCTCGATTACGCGGACGCCGCATCAATTGCCACTTGCGCAAAAGAGGTTGAAGCCCGCAGCAATGGCAAGATTTTCGCTCTCTTCAATAATGGTGCATATGGCCAACCCGGAGCTGTTGAAGACCTCACGCCCGATGTATTGCGCGCCCAGATGGAGGCAAATCTGTTTGGCTGGCATGATCTGACTTGCCGTTTGCTGCCACTAATGCGCGCTCAGGGCGAGGGACGCATCATCCAGAATTCGTCGGTGCTTGGTCTTGTCGCGATGAAATTCCGCGGCGCTTATGTGGCCTCTAAGTTTGCTTTGGAAGGATTAAGCTCTTCCATGCGTCTGGAGCTTGCCGGTACAAATATCTTTGTATCATTGATTGAGCCCGGACCGGTAGAGAGCGACTTTCCAAAGAATGCATTGGTGAAGTTTCACGAAAACATCGACATTGAAACATCTCCACATCGCAACACCTACAAACGCCACCTTGCGCTGCTGAAACAAGGGGGCACAAAATCTCGCCTTAAACTCGGGCCCGATGCAGTGTTCAAAAAACTTGTCCACGCGCTGGAAAGTCCCAAGCCAAAACCACATTATCATGTCACATTGGCAACTTCTGTCATGGCGGGTGCACGACGGATTTTGCCTGCCCGCATGTTCGACCGCTTTGTGATTTATGTTTCAGACAAGGAATAATCTTTCTCATGAGTGTCTTTGACTATCTCGTTCCGATTGCGATTGGCGCTGTATTTCTCGTTTTGCTGCTTGGTCTGTGGAACATGATGCGCGGCGGCAGCCCTAACACATCCCAAAAACTCATGCGTTGGCGGGTTATTTTGCAATTCATCGCAATTCTTATCATCATGGGTGCCATCTGGATGGCTGGTCGCTAAAGAATTCAACCCTGGGGGTACATATGGCCTGGAAAGATCAGAAAAAATTCACTGAAATCAATGGCCTGAAAATGGCTTGGGTGGAAATGGGCAAAGGTCCCACCATGTTGTTTCTGCATGGCAACCCGACATCATCTTATCTGTGGCGCGATGTCATGCGGCCGCTTTCGGAGAATTACCGTTGCATTGCGCCTGACCTTATTGGCATGGGGGATTCTGAAAAACTCCCTGCAGGCGGGCCAGACGCGTACCGGTTTGTTGAGCACCGGACCTATCTCGATAAACTGCTGGCAGAGATTTTGCCTGATGGTGAGGTCATACTGGTGATCCACGACTGGGGCTCCGCGTTGGGCTTTGACTGGGCGCGGCGAAATCAAAACCGGGTTGCAGGCATTGCCTATATGGAAGGCATTGTGCAGCCGATGGGTTGGGATGATTTCAGCCAGTCTGCACGACCGGTGTTCGAAGGTTTCCGTTCGCCTGCCGGAGAAACCATGGTGCTGGAGAAAAATGTCTTCGTTGATAAGGTATTGCCCGGTTCAGTCATCCGCCCGCTTACAGAAGATGAAATGGCGGAGTATCGCAGGCCCTTCACTCAACCAGGCGAAGACCGCCGGCCAACGCTCACATGGCCGCGGCAAATCCCGCTCGGCGGCGAACCTGGCGATGTTGTAAAAATTGTTGAGGACTATGGCAAATGGCTGGCGGCAAGCAACTTGCCGAAGCTGTTCATCAATGCCGAACCCGGTGCCATTCTTATTGGTCCGCAGCGTGAGTTCTGTCGTTCCTGGCCCAACCAGACAGAGATTACCGTCAAAGGGATTCACTTCATTCAAGAAGATTCCGCAGCAGAAATTGCGGCGGCGATCAACGATTGGCGGGCCAAAACTTAACCGGCAAACCCGCCTTCACTGAGAAAAGCCAGTTCCTCATCGCTCGAAGTGCGTTCAAGCACCTGATTGCGGTGGGGAAAACGTCCAAAGCGCACAACGATATCTCTGTGGTCTTCCGCAAATGCGATGTTTGCCTTCAGACCAGCCGCCACAAAAAGTTCCACACATTTTTCCTGATCATCAATCCGCTCAGAATGCATGAGCGGCATATAGATGAACTGGCGGGCCGCCTCCGGCACCTCCCCATCAACCCCGCGCGCCACTGCTTCTTTGTTCAGGGTCAACGCCTTTGCGTCGGCGGCGAACATATCGGGCGTGCCGCGATACATGTTGCGCGGAAACTGATCGAGCAGAATGATCAACGCCAGCATGCCTTCCGGCGTTTGCGCCCAATCATCACGCCCGCCACCACGGGCAATCTCATGGGTATGGCGGAATTTCTCTTCAATCTCCGCATCGAAGGCATCGCTTTTCGCAAACCATTTTTTTGGCCCGGCCTCAAACCAGAAATCGAGTACATCGCGGGGTGTGGTATCGGTCATCAACTCATCCTCCAATTCCAAAAGACGTAAAGGGGATGAACCCCAAGAGTTCGCCTTCAGCTATATGTGTGGCCTCTTCGGGCACCTCGATCAGACCAGCGGCAGCCGTAAGGCCTGAAACCAGACCCGATCCATCGCGGGTAAATTTTTGTAGTTTTCCATCCTCAATCCAACCACGCCAGAATTCACGGCGGTCGGGCTTTTTCTTTTCAATCGCAAAGCCTGTTGGAAGATAAAAACGTTGTGGCGGGGTCCAGTTTGCCCCCTGCAGATGGGCAAACATTGGCCGGGCATAGAGCAGAAAGCAAACAAATGCCGCGACCGGATTGCTGGGCAGACCAAGAAACACGCAATCGCCAATTTGCCCGAAGCTTAAAGGACGGCCCGGCTTGATCGCCAGTTGCCAGCCGTGCAATTTGCCCAGTTCCAGGACCAGGCTGACCATATGATCTTCCTCGCCGCGACTGGCACCACCAGTGGTGAGTATCACATCAAATTCACGCGCGGCATTGCTCAGTGCCTGGCGCACCAACGCTTCATCATCGGGCAAGATACCAAGATCGGTAACTTCAACACCAACACCCGATAGCAAACCCGCCAGAAGGTAATGGTTGGAATCATACACAGCACCATCCAAAAACGCCTCGCCTGGGCGGATAACTTCATCACCGCTGGAAACCAGCGCTACCTTCAATGGTGCATAACAAGAGACCGTGGCACAGCCGGTTGAAGCGATGGCCGCAAGCAATTGCGGCGTGAGCCGATGGCCTGAATCTGCCACAATGCCTCCAACGCCTACATCTTCTCCCGCAAGCCGGACATTTAATCCTGCTCTTACTCCTTCCGGAACCGAAACATAATTATTTGCGGCGTCACAGTCTTCCTGCATCACCACTGTGTCTGCGCCTGCAGGCAGTGGTGCACCGGTAAAAATACGCGCCGCCTGGCCTGCGGCAAGCGGTTTCAATGCAGGGTGCCCGGCGGCAATGCGCATGGTAATTTCCAGCTTGGAGTCACCACTTTGTGCCAAACTCCCGGCATCCATCGCATATCCATCCACTGCCGCATTGGTAAACGCCGGCACCGCACGCGGAGACGCAACTGGCTTTGCAAGAACCCGGCCCAAAGCATTACCCAACGCGACATCTTCAACACCGGCAATTGGCGACAACCGGTCCGCCAGCAAAGCCAGCGCCTCGTCATGGCGCATGCGGTCCTTGTCGTGCAAAAAACAATCGTCCAAAAGCCGTCGGCCAGAATTCACTTTTTCACCCCGCAAAATTCAAGAACGAAGTCACTGATAGCGGAAATATCATCGCGGTCAAAAACCGGCAAACCAGTGCCTGTGACTTGCCCGGTCGCAGCAATTGCCACAATTGTCTCGTCTTCTCCGGCGAGCTTGCGATGGCTCAGGGAAAGATCGCGGATTTCGATCTTCGGTTGCGGTCCGAACTTGTAGCCCTCCACAATCACCAGATCGCACGGGCTAAGTTTGGCAAGCATCTCGTCCATGGTTGGCTCTTCGCTGCTGCGCAATTCGTGAACAATCGCCCAACGATGACGCGAAAGCACCGCAACTTCCTGCGCTCCGGCCTCGCGATGGCGGTAACTGTCGCGGCCAGGGTGATCGATATCAAAATTATGATGGGCGTGTTTGATCGTGGAAACCACAAGCCCGCGACCAGAAATCTCCGCCACCAACCGCTCCACCAAAGTGGTTTTGCCGGAATTCTTGAATCCAGCGACACCAAATACCGGTGTACTCATTTTACGCAATCTCCCGGGCAATACTCTCAGCCCGGACCAAATCTTCCGGGCGGTTTACATTGAAAAACGGATCAAACGGGTGTGTGGAAAACTCCACGACAGCCAAATTATACCGCGCCGTCCATAAATCCACTTTGCGAATTTCTTCCTCCACCAAGGCATGACGCAACTCGCTGGCGAGACGCACCGGCCAAATCCCGAACACCGGATGGTTGCGACCGCCTGATGCAGCACAAGCCATATCGGCCTTTCCTGCAATGGTCCGCGCGCAAAGCCGTGCAACCAGATCGGTTGGAAAAAATGGCGTATCGCATGCAAGCGTGACAATCCATTGGTGTTCTGGTGCATGTTCCAAAGCCCATTCCATACCGGCAAGCACACCGGCCAGAGGGCCCGCAAACCCATCTATCTGATCAGCAACCACCGGCAGATCATAGTCTGCAAACCGGTCTGCGGGGCCATTCGCATTGATCGCCAATTGCGCGGTTTGCGGTATTGCCCGCTCGATCACCCGGGATAAAATCGTTTCGCCACCAAGCTGCAACATCGCTTTATCGCCACGCCCAGCGTCGCCCATACGCCGCGCCAGGCCGCCCGCCAGAATAATGCCGGTTACTTCAGACATTGGCCGCCTTACGGTTATGTTTGGAAGATTCTTCCGGTTCGTTTGAAACATCAGCATCAAACACGATGCGGTCTTTGCCAGCCAGCGCCATAAAGCGCTTGCCACGAGCCCGGCCAATCAGGGTCAGCCCTGCCTCTCGGGCAAGATCAACCCCCCAGGCGGTGAAACCGGAGCGCGACACGAGAATGGGGATACCCATCGCCACGCATTTGATCACCATTTCAGAGGTGAGCCTCCCTGTGGTGTAGAAGATTTTATCTTCCGGTTGAACCTTGTTAAGCAACATGTATCCGGCGATCTTGTCCACTGCGTTATGGCGGCCCACGTCTTCCACATAGACCAGCGGGCGATCTTCCTCACATAACGCGCAGCCATGAATTGCGCCAGTATGCAGGTAGAGCGAAGGCCGGGTGTTGATCTTTTTCATCAACGCATAAAGCCAGGATGT
>CAJQND010000192.1 GCA_905479595.1 uncultured Hyphomicrobiales bacterium | reverse complement strand
CATGCCAAATGGAAGTTGCTTCGATGATGATGGCGCACTTTTCATTACGGAACAAAATCGCATTTTGAAGTTCGCCAATGCGGAAAAGCACTTTGACGATCCGGAAATTACAGAAATTCCGGTGGTGCCATATGGTGACTTGATTCCAAAAAACGAGGAAAGCCGAATTCATTCCGCCCGGGTCTGTCGCATCGGGCCTGATGGCAAGCTCTATGTATCGCTTGGTCAACCATACAATGTCACTCCGAACGGCAAGTTAGACCTTTATGACCGGCTCGGAATCGGCGGTATTATTCGCATGAACCTGGATGGGTCGGCGCGTGAGGTCTATGCGTTGGGTGCGCGCAACAGTGTCGGAATGGATTTCAATCCTGCCAATGGTGAGCTTTGGTGGACCGATAACCAGGTCGACGGTATGGGCGATGATATTCCGCCTGGCGAGCTCAACCGGCAAACTGCGCCGGGTCAACATTTTGGATTTCCTTACTATGGAGGTGGAGATGTGCGCACAAAACCCTATCTGGATGCGGCCCCGCCAGCCGGCTTGGTTTTCCCAGCTGTAGAGATGGACGCCCATGCAGCTGATCTTGGTATGATGTTTTATGCGGGCAAGCGATTTCCCAAAAAATACCAAGGCGGCATCTTTTCTGCGCAGCATGGTTCATGGGACCGCTCAACGCCAATTGGTGCCCGGGTGATGTTTACGGCCATTCGTGCCGACGGCAGTGCAGGCAAGACAGAGGTCTTCGCAGATGGTTGGATAGATCGCAATGGAAGTTACCTCGGCCGGCCAGTAGATGTTGCTGAGTTACCAGATGGCTCGCTTTTGGTATCTGACGATAGTGAAGGTGCAATTTACCGGATCACTTATGGCGCAGAATGAATGCTCGATAACGTACTGATATGTTCAGGTGACAACCCGCAGCAGCCGCCAACAATTTGAACGCCGTTACCAACCCATTGACGGGCAAATTGAGCAAATTCCTCTGGCGGAATGATATCTTCAAATTGCCAGAGAGGCATTTTGAAATACCCTGAATCCGGATAGGCCGAACGTGGGCCGGAAAAGTGTTTTGCAATAATGGCGTCACAATCAGAGATCAGATTGGATGGGGTGTGCATTATTCCGATGGCATCCGGTTTGAAACTGGCGGCAAGAGCAGCAATTTCACCGAATGGCAAATCCATATCGACAGCAAAACTGAGCATTTCGCCATGATCAGACCGCCTCGCCGAAAGGCCGGCCCATATCGGTAATCCTGTCTTTCCTGCCGCCTTGAATGCCGCGGGCATGCGGTCAGGGTGATACATCATTTCCAGCAGAATAAGGTCACATCCTGATGTCTGGTGGATTTCCGCAAGCTCGTCAAAGGCGGCTTCTATGACGTCAATTTTTGGCACACGATCCAAATCCGCAATCGCGGTGCCTGTTTCCACAGGTACCATGTGGGACAAAGATCCGGCGATGAGCGCATGGTCTGCGCCCAGCTCAGAACGTGCAGTTTTTGCAGCTTCGATGGCTTTCCGGTTGATTTCCTCAACCTCGTTGCCAAGCCCTGCCGCTTCAAGCATCAGACGCGAAGACGCGAAGGTATTGGCCGTGATGATTTCCGCGCCAGCGCGAATATATGCTTTGTGGATATCAACGAGGGTGGGAAAATTATCTACCGCGGCTGTCCCGCACCACGCTTCCGGGTTCATTTTCACCCCTTGGCGTTCGAGTTCCGTACCGGTTCCACCGTCAAGGATCACAGTGCCGCCGGCGGCCAGCCGCTCGTGAATTTTGCTGTAATTTGTCATGTTCGAAAACTACTCTAAATGTTCCTGTCCCGATACAGATTTTGGTGTGCGCAGATAAAATAATGCAATGAACGCTGCAGCAATTGGGAGAAGCGCCAGAATGCGTATTGTAAAGCCCGCACTTCCAACCAAATCGAAAGCCAACCCGACCGGCAATGGGCCAAGGGATGCACCGACGACACCGATCATTTGGCCGGTACCCTGGATTGATCCAAGATGCTTGCGACCGAAGTAACGTGGCCAAATGTATCCAAACAAGGTCATCGTAAATGAATTGTTCACGCCAAACAAAAGCGCGTAGATGATCGTGCCGGAAAGAGTTGTGGCAAATGTGATGGAAATCAATGCAGCGGCGTTTACCAGCAGAGCGGCAGCAAACACATACCGGGTTCGGAACGTGTCAAATGCCCGTCCGACCAGCGGCATCACCAAAACCATCATTATTGCGGAGATTGTGAATGCCTGGGCGGCCGTTTCAGTCGCGATGCCCTGACTGGTGAGAATTGAAACCTGGTAGAAATGCAGCGTAGTAACGAGCATCGCAAGAGCGAACCATCCAAAAGAAAGAATGTAGAAACTCGGCTCCCGCAAGGCTTCTTTCAAGGTCACGCCAGAGATTTCTGGTGTCGTTGTATTGTCGTTTTTCGAAGGTGCGTCGCCATCGGGGCGTAAAGACAGCTCTTCCGGCTTGTCGAATACAAAAAGTGCCACAATCGGCAGCATTGTAATCCACGTGAGCGCGCCAAGCACAAACCACGCTTTGCGCCAACCGATTTCATCGAGAAGGTATTGCGCCAGAGGCGGGTGGACCGCCATGGAAATTCCAAATCCAAGCGCCATCAGGCTCATTGCAAACCCACGGCTTTTAGAGAACCACTGTGACACAAGGTTGGCGCAGGCCAGTAGCAATGATCCCTGCCCAACAAAGCGCAACAACCCAAAACCCACCGCTAGCCAAAGAAAATTGGCCGCCGCACCAAAAAACAGGCAAGCGAGGCCGAGCGCGAACGCAATAACAAACAGCATGCGCCTGGGCCCATGCCGATCTACCAATTGTCCCATTTTCGGAAGCAGAAATGCCGCCAGCAACGTGGCGATACCATACGCAGTTGCGATTGTTGCGCTTGAAATGCCAAGGTCTTGGCTAATTGGTTGTACAAATACCGAAAATGTATGGGATTGACCCGGTCCGCTGGCGAAGAGCCCCAAGCTGGCAACTGCGACAACGACCCACCCGTAGAAAAACCTGCCGCTTAAATTGGCGGCAATTGCCGCGCGCGCGCCATCCGCCATTTTACATCCCACCCTGAATTTAATCTTCTTGATTGGATTTCAGGATGGCGTGGAATTTATGAATTTTCAAGCGTTATGGCTTGTTGATTTTGCTTTATGGTGCAGATAAGCGTCTCCGAAAACTCAGAAAGGCCCGTTTAATGAAAATCGCCGAAGTCAAAACTATTCGCCTGAATGAGAAACCAAGCATTATTTGGGTGGAAATAACCACGGATGCCGGCATAACCGGGCTTGGTGAAACCTGGTTTGGAGCGAGTGCAGTTGAAGCAGATATCCATGATCGCATTGTGCCTTTGATACTAGGGGAAGACGCATCGAATATCGAAATGCTGAACCGAAAGATGCGACCCTATGTGGGGTTTGCCGGAACCGGAACGGAAATCCGCGCCTTATCTGCAATTGATGTGGCCCTTTGGGATATCGCGGGGAAAGCGGCAGGGATGCCCATTCATGATCTTCTCGGGGGGGCGTGCCGGGAGCAGGTCAAAGTCTACAATACATGTGCCGGGCCAGATTATGTTTCCAAAACCTCCGATGTACGACCTGGAAATTTCGGACTACCGGGGACGGATGGAGAAACGCAAACATATGAAGATTTGCAAGGGTTCTTAACGTGCGCAGATGAGCTTGCTGCTGAACTTCTCGCTTCGGGTATTTCATCCATGAAAATCTGGCCATTTGATTTTGCCGAAGGGGCGGGTGATGGCATGGATATCTCTGTTGCAGACCTCAAAAAGGCGCTGGCACCATTTGAAAAAGTGCGCAAAGCCCATGGGGATAAAATGGACCTGAAGGCAGAGTTGCACGGATTGTGGAGCTTGCCTGCCGCTAAAAAGATTTGCGCTGCATTGGAACCGCTCGATGTTGATTGGGTGGAAGATCCTATCTGGATGGACCGAATTCAAGATTTGGGCGAATTGGCAGCGGCAACCCGAGCCCCTCTTGCGGGCGGGGAAACCCTTGGCGGGCTTGGGCAAATCAGGGAACTGCTCGAACCAGTGGCTCTTTCTACATTGATTGTTGATGTGACGTGGGGTGGTGGAATCACATTTGCAAAAAAAGCCGCCGGTATGGCGGAATCATTCGCAAAACCGGTCGCTTTCCACGATTGTTCCGGCCCCGTGACATTGACGTGTTCAACCCATCTTGCGCTGAATTGCCCAAATGTCGTTGAGCAAGAAATCGCCCGGGCCTTTTATCATGGCTGGTATCACCAAATGGTGGACACACCACCGCCCTTGGAAAATGGATTTATCCAGGCACCGGAAGGTCCTGGCCTTGGCCTTGCCTTGAACAAGCAAGTCTATTTGCGAGACGATGCGACCATCCGCACAAGCAGTTAAAGTCTATCCATCCAGCCCTGCATAGCGGTTGGCGGCCCAGGCTTGCATGATCCTATCGGCGGTCATCGCCAAAAGCGCCATGGAAAGCCCCGATACAACCCCAAGACCAGTATTTGCTGCAGTCAGCGCCTGATAAATCTGTTGGCCAAGGCCGGTGGTTCCCACAAGAGCTGCAATCACCAACATGGCGAAGGCATACATGATGGTCTGGTTCAGGCCCACCATCATGGACGGCATTGCCAGGGGCAGCTTAACCTGCCAGAAAATCTGCGACGGTGTGCAACCTTGCTCCACCGCAACCTCTAGCAATTGCGGAGAAACTTCACGCAATCCATTTTCCGTGTAGCGAATTGCAGGTACAAATGCATAAGCGATAATGGCAAGCAGGGCAGTGAACTCACCGAGTTGGAAAAACATCAGTGTAGGAATCAGGAACACAAAAAGCGGAATTGTTTGAAAGGTGTCGCAGATAGGCCGCACAATTGCAGAAACAGTGTCATTTGATGCCGCCCATACACCGACCGATGCGCCAAAGAGAAACGACATGATTGCAGCGGCACCACACAGATAAACGGAAAGCATGGCACGTTCCCACATTCCCGTTAGAAGAATGAAGCCAAGTGCGCCCAATACAAACAGCCCGGTCTTTCTGCCGCCAACCTGCCAACCAAGATACGTGAGTGTGGCAATCACTACACTCCACGGCGCGCCGGTTGTTCCAAAATAAAGAAGGTAGGCGAGAATTGCCACACCAAGCCCTTTTTGCCAGCCCCATCTCATGCCGACACCAATTGCACCGAGTACGCACATCACAGCATATGAAATGCGCATTGGCCCGGTGAAATCAAACCCCCAGGTGAAAGGCAAGATGGATTGGGACAGACCGGTACGTAGTGGAAGAAGATAGAAGAAATAGAAAAAATTCTTTATGGAAGTGAGGATGTCGCCATAAGCGCCGACGAATTCATCGAGCTTAAGGTTAAGCCAATCAGCAATGCTTTTTGCCCAATCGGCCTCTTCGATGGCTGTGCCAATGTCAAAAAACTTGAGAACTGCGCACAAAACAATAAGGGCACCGGCGGCGATGAGAAAATGGTGTTTGCTTGGTGCATCTGAGCCGGAACTTAGGTAGTCACGGTTGGCATAAGCTGCAGAAATGCGATCCATGATGATGGCGATAAACACAATCACGACGCCCGCCAGCAAGCTATCGCCAAACCGCGCCTTGCGCATAGTGCTCAGAACTTCCCAGCCGATGTCGTTAAAGCCGCCAATCACTGAGGCGATAATCACCATGGAAAGGGCGGCCATGATAGTCTGGTTGATGCCTACCTTGATCTGGCCCATAGCGGCTGGAATCTCGACCCAAAACAACTGCTGGTAGGACGAAGACCCACTCATGCGCGCGGCTTCACGAATTTCTTCTGGCACTGATTGCAAGCCAAGCGACACATTTCGAACCATTGGTGGACAAGCATATATGGCACTGGCGATGAGGCCCACAACCGGCCCGAAGCCGAACAGAACCAACATCGGAATGAGATAGGCAAATGTTGGTATTGTCTGCATTAAATCGAGAATAGGCGGCATGATACGTTGGCCAGAACGGGTGCGGCTCGCGTATATGCCCAATCCCAGCCCCAACAATAAAGACAACGGCACCGCGACCCCAACCAGAGCCATGGTATTCATCGCCTGTTCCCAATACCCAGACAATGCAATGTAGAGGCTAGCAAGCACGCATATCACAACAAGCCCCCAGCCTGAGGCATGCAATGCGAGTAGAGCAACGGCAAGAACGGTTACCGGCCACGGAACCCATTGCAATACCTCCCGCAATCCTTGCATCGGAAGTTCTAGCAAGTTCCCGATGAACCGGGTTACCGGCTTTGCAATGGCTTCAAACCAATCTGTGAAAATATTGATCCAGTCCGCGAGCGGTACGAACCAGTTTTGCGGGTATTTGACCAACCACGGCACACTGCTTGCGAAAACGCCGCAAATTAGGGCTAGCAGTATGATGAGCAACCAACCCCATACGGATTCAGGAAATTTTACGTCAAGCCCGCTTTGATTGGTAATGTCACTCGCCATCGTCGCCACCACTAAGGGCTGCCGTCAACCGCTCTGGCGGCACGGTGCCAATCATATTCCCGTCTTCATCAGCGACAGGCAGCGCGCCGCCACGCACGGCGCTCCACGATAAGGCATCCTCCAGGGTCATGTCGCAATGTAGCGCCTCTCCGCCAGATTTTTTTGGTTTCCCTGTCTTGAGCGGTTCCATGAGTTGGGAAATTTTGATGATTTTGGTGCGTGGCGCTTCTTTGACAAATTCGGCAACATAATCAGTTGCGGGATTAAGCACGATGTCTTCAGGTGTTCCCACTTGCACCACAAGGCCGTCTTTCATGATGGCTATCCGGTCTGCCAAACGCACAGCTTCCATGAAATCGTGGGTAACGAAGATGATTGTTTTGTGAAACAGGGTCTGCAGGCGTAGCAGTTCAGACTGCATCTGCCATCTGATCAGCGGATCAAGGGCGCTGAACGGTTCATCAAGGAACCAAAGTTCTGGATCAACCGCCAGGCTGCGAGCAATGCCGACACGTTGTTTCTGGCCGCCCGATAATTGATGTGGAAACGCATCTTCTCGGCCATCAAGTCCGACGAGGGTTATCATCTCATCTGCTTTTGCATTCCGCTCAGCTTCCGATGCACCTTGCACCCGCAGCGGGAAAGCAACGTTTTCGCGTACACTCATATGCGGAAAAAGGCCGAAGTGCTGGAATACCATACCCATTTTTCGGCGTCTGACTTCCATCAGTTCCTGATCAGAAATTCCAAGAAAATCCTCGCCGTCAATCAACAACTCGCCAGCACTTGGCTCGGTCAATCGCGACATGCAGCGCATAAGCGTGGACTTTCCTGACCCCGAAAGTCCCATGAGCACAAAGAACTCGCCATCTTTAATTTTCAGATTGATATCGCCACAGGCAACAATGTCACCGGCTGAGCTCATTTCCTCAGCAAGGCGAATGGCGTCATCGCCTTTCGGTAAGGCTGAATTGGCGAGTTTACCCCCATGTGCGTCGCCGAAAACCCGCCAAAGATTGCGACATTCAAGCGCGGTTTTTCCCTCACCAGCCATTTGTACTTCCCCCAATACCCGTACCGTAAACGAAAAACGCGCATACGGAAATAAATCCCATACGCGCGTTTTTAATCATGATCAGTAATCGAATTTACTTCGACGCTTCGATCCAAGGTTTCCACTTCGCCTCGTTGCTAGCCATCCAGGTTTCGATCACCTTTTCAAGCTTACCACCATCCTGGTCGATTTCTGCCATCATGTTCTGCTGGTCTTCCGTTGGAATGGAGACGTTTTTCAAAATCACATGGGCAGCAGGCCATTTTTTCTCAAAGCCAGACCACACGACTTTAAACACTCGCGCTGGCGCGAAATCGCAGTCATTGACGTCATCAGGATTAACACCCCATTTGGGGTCGCTAAAGCAGGCGTCTTCAGCCTTTGGCAGATCAACCCATTCGGTTTTGTATTTCGACAATGCCCAATGTGGTTGCCAGAACACGATGAGCAAAGGGCTTTTCTTGGCGATTGATGCTTTCATTTCAGAAATCAAAGCACCCTCGCTACCGGCGGGCACGGCTTTGAATGGTAATTTCAAACCTTTCATCCGGTCAGCACCCGGCGTACCCCAGTCAGCGGGATAGTCAATGAGACGACCCTGCGGAAGGGTTTCAGCCGTAGCGAATTTGCCTGCACATTCCTTCAGAGCTTCCCAAGCGGGCAAGCCCGGGCAAATTTCTTTGACGTGGATTGGATAAACGATACCTTCGCGGGCTTTCAACCCTGTATCGCCAATATCAACAACCTTGCCTGCTTCAGACATTTTCTTCCAGAGGTCTGGTGCATTACTGCTCCACACTTCCATGGTGCCGTGCAGTTCGCCATCGGCAATTGCCGTAAACTGGGAATCGTATCCGGCGGTAACATACTCAACTTTGTAGCCGGCTTTCTTTAGTGTTTCACCCGCGATGTGGGCCGAAATATGCTGACCAGTCCATTCATTAATCGTCAGTTTGATGGTTTCGTCCTTGGCACCCATCTCGGCAGCATAGGCTGCCGGAAGTCCGAGTGTGAGCGACAATAGCGCCGCGGTCATGGTTTTTTTAAACATTTAGTCCTCCCTTAAACCAAAATGGTTTTTCCATTTAATTTTTTGTTGGTTCAATGCCGCAGGGTAAGGCAACTGCACAGATCGGCAACACTTTTTTTAGAAAAGTTTCGCTCGCACATGCGATCTAGTAATAATCGAAGCTCGGCAAAGGCATAGCCTCCACCCCGAAATCGGGGTCGATTGGCCCGGGATCGATTGGCGGTTCTATCGGCAACTCTGGTACCGGTCCACCTATGATGGGAGGCCGTGGATAGGGCGGATATACCGTGAGCGGTGGACGAGGCCACGGACGATAACGGTGATAAGGGTAAAGCGGATAGCGGGTACGTGGATAATATCCCCAGTAAGCACTCTTGCCGCGTTTTTTTGCCTGCTGCGGGCGGCCACAGTTTCGAAGCATGGTGCGCGCGTTTCGCATGTAGCGGCCACGTGGGTATGTTTTTAAATAATTTGTATAGGACGGACAGGAGTTCGTCTTTCGCGCCGCAATCCAGGCTTTTCGATCATTTGCTGCGCGTTGGTTTTTTCCACCACGGCTTGTTGAAGGTTTTTTCTTGGCCTTGGTTTGTGCCTGCGCTGAGGAGGAAAAACCCCATATGCCTGTGCCCAATTTTTGGGTCGACGGGAGGAATACACCCAGAGCAAGAGTTAAAAACACAACCCAATAATATTTTGAGGACCGTATTCGAGCGGTGGAAACTGAATTTTCTATTGTAAGAATCCTCAAGCTATAAGTTTAGCTCAAGATTTAAGACGCTTTCTTGTTGATGTGCAATATTGAATTTACTTCACGAAATCTTCAATAGGATATCAGATCGGGCGAACTTCATTAACTTCTGGAATAAAGTGGCGCAGCAAATTCTCAATGCCTTGCTTCAACGTTGCCGTTGATGATGGGCACCCGGCGCAAGCGCCTTGCATGTGTAAATGCACTATTCCATCGCGATAGGCGTGGAAAGTAATGTCGCCGCCATCTTGCGCAACTGCCGGGCGCACCCGGGTGTCGAGAAGTTCCTTGATAGTCTCAACGATCTCAATATCCGTTTCGTCAAAATCCTCTTCGCGAGCCGTAGCGGTTGCAGGACCATCACCGATCACAGGTGCACCAGACATATAGTGGTCCATGATGACCCCAAGAATGGCAGGTTTGAGGTGCTGCCAATCGGTTTCGTCTTTGGTCACCGTTATGAAGTCTGATCCAAAGAAGACCCCTGTGATACCGGAAACCTGAAACAGGCGTTGAGCAAGAGGTGATTCTACGGCTGCTTCAGGGTCGCGGTAATCACGCGTACCATCTTCAACAACCGCTTTGCCTGGAATGAACTTCAACGTGGCAGGGTTCGGCGTGGCTTCGGTTTGGATAAACATCAAATTTCTCCACTAGGGGCTACATCATTTTTACGCAGCATCAGGTTCTTTAGATCAATTCTAAACAATCTATGCAATCAAGCCAGCGATTTTCTTTACTTCAGCATAGACAGGCGCTGCTATTTCCCGGGCACGGGCTGCTCCATCGCCAAGTATCGCATCAATATGGGCGGTGTCATCCATTAGCTTTTGCATTTCTGCTCCAATTGGCCCCATTTTCTCAACAGCAAGATTTACAAGGTCCTGTTTGAAACTTGAGAATTGCGCGCCACCATGGGTGCGCAAGACTTCGTCAGCGCTTGCGCCGGATAGGGCTGCAAAAATGCCAACGAGATTTTCAGCTTCTGGGCGGCCTTTTAATCCGTCCGTCTCGGAAGGTAATGGTTCAGGATCGGTTTTTGCTTTGCGGATTTTCTTGGCGATTGTATCAGCGTCGTCCGTGAGGTTTATCCGCGACAGGTCGGATGGGTCAGATTTTGACATTTTCTTCGATCCGTCGCGTAGGCTCATGACACGGGTCGCAGGCCCGGTAATCAATGGCTCAGGCAGCGGGAAAAAACCGTCATTGTAACCAAGATCCGCGATTTGCTCGGAAAAGTCGTTATTAAACTTCTGCGCAATGTCGCGAGACAACTCAAGGTGCTGCTTTTGGTCCTCACCCACCGGAACATGGGTTGCACGATAGACCAGAATGTCGGCTGCCATCAGATTTGGATAGGCATAAAGCCCGACCGAGGCATTCTCGCGGTTCTTGCCCGCTTTTTCCTTAAACTGGGTCATGCGATTGAGCCAGCCGATACGCGCTGTACAATTGAACATCCATGCCAGTTCTGCATGTTCGGCAACTTGTGATTGATTGAATATAATGTGGTCTTGCGGGTTAATCCCGGCAGCGATGTAGGCAGCCGTAACCTCACGTGTGTTATGGGCAAGACTGGCGGGATCCTGCCAAACGGTGATTGCATGCAAATCGACGACGCAGTAGATGCATTCGTGGGAGTTCTGCAGTTCGGCAAACCGGGCGATTGCGCCGAGATAATTGCCGAGATGTAGATTTCCGGTAGGTTGAACACCGGAAAACACGCGCTGTTTTAATTCAATCATATTCAGGCTCCTTGACCGGCTCGCTGTATGACCGATTGGCGTGCGTCTGCCAAGACCTATTGGGATTTGCGGAACATTTTACGCAGATCTTGCACGGTAACCACGCCGGTAAGCTGGCAAATACCGCCAAAAATCGCCGCGCCAAGACCAACCAAGCCAGCCAGTGTGACAATTCTTGTGAAAATTGAGAAGTCGCTTGTAAAAATGCTGCTGGCATTCAACATCATGAGGACAAGCGCACCTGCCATCAATGCGCTTGCCAATAAAATGAGCGATAAATTACGGTGAATCTGGGCGTCTGGCGTGTAATGCCCGCGGCTTGCCAGTACCACGCCAAGTAATCCAGCATTGACCCAGGCCGATATTGACGTGGCAATTGCGATGCCCATTTCCTGGTAAATGGGAAACAACATCAATGAGCCGGCGATATTGATAAATACCGAAACCGCAGCAAAAATCATCGGTGTACGGGTGTCTTCGCGAGCAAAAAAACCTGGTGAAAAAACCTTGATCATAACAAAAGCTGGAAGCCCCATGGCAAATGCGATCAATGCAGGTGCAGTTGCCGCAGTATCTACTGCTGAAAACTGACCACGTTCAAACAAAACATTGATCACTGGCTGGGCCAGACACATGATCCCGGCCGCCGCTGGAACAGTCAGCAGCATTGAGAGTTCCAATGCCCGATTTTGACTGTGGTCAACGCCTGCCATATCGTTTGCCTGTAATTTGCGGGAAATGTTTGGCAAAAGCGCAACACCTACCGCAATGCCAACCACACCCAGCGGCAGTTGGTAAATTCGGTCAGCATATTGCAAAATGGAAATTGCCCCTTCTTTCTGACTGGCAATCATTTGGCCAATCAAAAGGTTGATTTGGGTAATTCCCCCGGCGGTCGCAGCCGGGATGCTCAAGATCAACAGGCGTTTGACCCTGGGGGTTAGGGAAGGACGTTTTAGCACTGGTAGTAGATTGGATTTTTTCACCGCCACCACCAGTAACCCAAGCTGCAGGAAGCCTGACGCACATACCGTCCAACTCATAATCGTCCCAACAGCACCGGGCTCCATACCACCCGTGAACGTTACGGCAAGAAGCACCGTGATCATCAGAATGTTCAACAAAACCGGTGCAAAGGCGGCGGCAGCAAATTTGCCAAGAGAGTTTAGAACACCAGAAAACATTGCCACTAACGACATGCATGCCAAATAGGGAAACATGATCCGGGTGAGCAGTACCGTCAGTTCGTACTTTTCTGGATTATCGGTAAATCCCGGCGCCACGACCCATGTAACGAGGAAGGGCATGAAGATTTCAGCCAATGCCGTCAGGCCGAGCAAAATTACGGCCAGAACGCTGACAACTTCACTGGAAAATTCACGGGCCTGACTTTCGCCGCCGCCTTCAAGTTCTTTCGAAAATAGTGGAATAAATGCGGCGTTAAACGCGCCCTCGGCAAAAAGCCGCCTGAACAAGTTGGGAAACCGGAACGCGGCATAAAATGCATCGGCGACAGGGCCGGTACCCAGCAGAGAGGCAATCAGGAGTTCTCGTACGAAACCCAGGACACGGCTCATCATTGTAAAACCGCCTACAGTGGCGGCTGATCGAAAAAGATTCATCTGCGCATATTTTCCGGTTCAAGTCCCATACGATACAAAACGGCACAGCGCGTTAAGGTTTGGTTAACTTACGATGTTTCACGCATGTCTTCACTCGCTTTTTTTCGCTTTTCCGGGTCTGGCGAAAGCGCTGCAAGCAGTTGCCGTTTGATCGCCGTGCGGCGATTAGCGTTCATAATCTTCTGATTGGTCAAATCTGTGACATAAAAAACGTCAACTGCCTTTTCTCCAAAAGTGGTGATATGGGCAGATGCAATGTTGAGATTAAGCCGGAACAAAGCTTCAGTGAGGTCATATAGAAGGCCAGTACGGTCAAGCCCATTTACCTCAATAACCGTGTGCAGGTTGGACGTGTCGTTGTCGATCAAAACTTGCGGTTCAACTTTGAACGCCTTGACCCGGCTCGATGGCTTGGGGCGTTTGGCAAGGAGCGTGCTAAGGCGCACTTCGCCAGTGAGCGCTTTAACAACCAGGTCGGCGATCCGTTTAGCCCGGCGGGTTTCATCTTCTTCGTCATCAAATTCGCGCTGGATCAGGAGTGTATCGATAGCCATACCGTTGGCTGTTGTGAAAATCTGTGCCCCGGCAATGTTCGCCCCTGCAGCCGAACATGCCCCGGTCATAAGTGCAAGAAGACGTGGATGATCAGCCGCATAGACAACCAGTTCAGTGATCTCGGTAAACTTGTCTGATTTAACAGCGGTGTGAACTGGTTTTTTGTCTTTTGCTGCCTGAGCGATCATCTCCGCGTGTTGCACCTGGTGTTCAATGTCGACGTTGAGCCAGTAAGGGGCGTAGTGATTTTTCAAATATTTTTTGATCCGGCTTTCCGGCCAAATGCTCATGCGGGTTGCGAATTTCTCTTTCGCTGCATCGGCGCGCTGGTTGCGGGAAATACGGGCATGACCGCCGGACAGATGGGGTTCCGTTTCCGCATAGAGTGTTCGCAGCAGCTGTCCCTTCCAGCCATTCCATACACCTGGTCCAACGGCTTTAATGTCAGCTACGGTGAGAATTAGCAGCAGCTTGAGCCGCTCTGGGCTTTGGACGACAGCTGCAAAATCGGCAATCGATTTGAAATCGTTCAGATCGCGCAGCTGTGCAGTTTCGCTCATCAACAAATGATGGCGTACCAGCCACGCGACAGTCTCCGTCTCTGCTGGTGATAGTCCTAGTCTTGGGCACAGTTTTTGCGCAACCTTTTCGCCAGCGATAGAGTGGCTTTCTGGTCTGCCCTTGGCGATGTCGTGGATGAATGTTGCTACATAAAGCGCCCTGCGGCCCTTCAGTGCGTGAAAAATTTCATTTGCTAACGGGTGTTCTTCAGCAAGTTCGCCCCGCTCGATTTCCGCCAACACACCAACTGAACGCAAAAGATGTTCATCCACCGTGTAGTGATGGTACATGTTGAACTGCATATGGGCGACGATACGCCCAAAATCGGGAATGAAGCGGCCCAAAACCCCGGCTTCGTTCAAGCGCCGCAATATGACTTCCGGCTCGCGCTTAGACGTCAGGATGTCGACAAACAGAGCATTCGCCTTAGGGTCATTTCGGACATCCTTGCCGATCAACTTCAAGGACCTTGTTACGAGTTTGAGCGCGTCCGGATGAATGCCAGTGTTGTTTTTGTCTGCATGCCAGAAAAGGCGAATTATGTTGACTGGGTCGTCTTTTAACGCGGTTTCACGGGTAAATGTGATGCGTCCGGCGTCGAACATGAAATCATCACTTCCCTTGATCGCGCCATTTTTTTTCCACCCAACAGTGAGGCGGCGGAACAATTCGCTCATTTTTGGCGCGTTTTTCAGTTCGCGCTCTTCCAGCACCGCGCAAAAAATGCGGGTCAGATCACCTACTTGTTTGGCAACAAGAAAATAGTCGCGCATGAAATGTTCAACACGGGCGATGTTTTCTTCTTCTGGATACCCGAGCCGCTGCGCCATTTCGCCTTGTTTGTCGAAAGTCAGCTTGTCATCGCCACGCCTTGCGAGAAAATGCATGTGGCAGCGCACGGTCCAAAGGAAATCTTCACAGCGTTTGAACTGTTTCAATTCTTCTTGTGTGAAAATACCTGGCTCAAACAATTCACCTGGTTTCGCCTGCCCGTAGACAAAGCGCGCAATCCAGAACAGGGTGTGCAGGTCGCGCATACCGCCCTTACCGTCTTTCACGTCAGGCTCGACCAGATAACGTGATTCACCGTTGCGCTTATGACGTTTGTCACGCTCTGCCAGTTTGGTAGCAATGAATGCCTTGGCAGCACCCTTTGCCCCCATCAGTTCATCACGGTAACGGGCGGTGAGGTCATCGAAAAGCTGTTCGTCGCCCCAAATGTAGCGCGCTTCCAGCATCGCTGTGAGGATGGTGGAATCTGTGCGCGACAGGCGAATGCATTCATCGACTGACCGGGTGGCGTGGCCGACCTTGAAGCCGAGATCCCAAAGCATATAGAGCATATATTCAATAACGCTCTCGCCCCAAGCCGTCTGCTTGTAGGGCAGCACAAACAAGAGGTCGATATCTGAACCTGGTGCTAACGCACCGCGCCCATAACCGCCCTGTGCCACGATGCCGATCCGTTCGGCATCTGAGGGGTTTTTGGCGCGGTAAACATGCGTCACAGTGAAGTCGTGGATAACTCTGATCAGCTCATCTTGCACCCATGAGAGTTCATGGGCGCAGTTTGTGCCATTGTTATTGGCTTCAAAGCGCTCTTGAATTTTTTGTCGACTTGCTTTCAGCACGTCCTTGAGATGATTGAGTGCCGCGAGGCGCAGTTTGTTGCCGCTGTCCCCGTGTTCGCGCCAAAGTGCGGTAAGGTTATGGCGCAGGGCCTCTGCGTCGAAGATAGCGTGTGCATCATTCTTGCGAACGGGTGTTTTCTGGCTCATGTGGGCATGCTACATGCTGACTAAATCTAAATTGAACTGCGGCACCTATACCATAACGACTGCGATAGGGATGTTACAAAGGAACTTTCGTTGATGTTGTCTGCCGCCCAAGAAGGTTTTCTCCTAGGCCTCAGTCTGATTGTAGCCATTGGGGCACAAAACCTGTTTGTGCTGCGTCAGGGTTTGAAGCATGAACATGCGTTGGCGGTTGCGTTTACATGTTCCTTCATCGATTCGGTGCTGATTTACGCTGGTGTCGCCGGAGTAGGTAGCCTGATTGCCCAAAATGCCACGCTGACTGCGATTGCGGCCTGGGGCGGCGCGCTTTTTCTTTTTGTCTATGGGGCCCTGGCGCTCAAAGCGGCAATCTGGCCTCGTATTGAAAAAATCCAACTTGGAGAAAATCGCCCCAAGCGCACCTTGTCTGCAGTCTTGACGACGACGGCGGCATTCTCCTTGCTAAACCCGCATGTCTATTTGGATACTGTCGTGCTGCTTGGCTCAATTGGTGCGCAGTATCCCAGAGATCATCGGTTTATTTTTGCGACGGGTGCTGCAATCGCGTCTTTTATCTGGTTTTTTGCCATTGCTCTGGGGGCCAAGGTGGCAAGTCCAATCTTGTCCAAACCACAAGCCCAGCGCGGGCTGGATATATTTGTCTGGTTGGTTATGTGGGCGATCGCTGGTGGGCTTGTCTGGTCCAGGTTCTGATCAGGTCCGCTTCGCATAAAGTTGAAAACCAGATTACCGGCTATCATGTTAGAAGTGCTGCATGATAACATTGAAAACACATAATACATTGGTCGCAGGCTTCACATTTTTGATAATGATGCTGGCCGCTGGCATGGCACATTCTGCAGAAAAACTCAGCGTTTCCGCCGCCCATCAAAAGGCTTCAAACGGCGAGGTTCTGCTCGTTGATGTGCGCACTCCAGGCGAGTGGCGCGAAACGAAAATTGGTGCATCCGCCACGCCAATTTCGATGCATGAGGCGGGGTTTCTCAAGAAGCTTCTCGCCGCGGCGGGTAATGATAAATCAAAACCGGTGGCGTTGATCTGTGCGGTCGGTGGGCGTTCGAGCTGGCTCCAGGGTGAGCTTAAACGAAGAGGCTACACCAATGTTTATGATGTGGCAGAGGGTATGATGGGGTCACCCGCTGGGCCAGGTTGGCTTAAAGCCGGGCTCCCCACCAAACCATATTCTCCGTAACACTCTCTCGTTAGTGCATTGCCTCAATGGCAAGGGCGATCCCTTGGCCACCGCCGATGCACATTGTGATCAGGCCGTAGCGCCCGCCAGTGCGGTGCAGCTCATTGATCGCTTTCACCGTAATGATTGCACCTGTCGCGCCAACTGGATGGCCAAGTGCGATCGCACCACCATTCGGGTTCACCTTGGCATTGTCCAATCCCAGTTCTTTGGAGACTGCACAAGCCTGGGCAGCAAAGGCTTCGTTTGATTCGATCACATCGAAATCGCCAGCCTTCATTCCAGTGCGGGCCAGCAGGTTCTGTACTGCTGGTACTGGACCAATTCCCATGATTGACGGGTCAACGCCAGCATGGCCATAGCCAAGAATTTTGGCAACTGGTTTACGACCAGCCTTATCTGCAGCTTCTGCATCCATCAAAACCACGGCTGCTCCGCCATCATTGATGCCCGAAGAATTGCCGGCAGTAACAGAACCTTCTTTATCGAAGACGGGGCGCAGCCCGGCAAAACCTTCTTCAGAAGCGTCATAGCGAACATGCTCATCTGTATCGAACGGTTTCATTTCCCGGCCCACTTTTACCTCGATGGGCAGGATTTGGTCTTTGAAGTGACCAGCTTTGATTGCAGCAGTTGCCCGTTTATGGCTTTCAGCAGCAAAGGCGTCCTGCTGTGTGCGGCTGATCTGATATTTTTTCGCCACGTTTTCCGCTGTAATACCCATATGGCCGCCGCCGAACGGGTCGTTCAAAGCGCCGAGCATCATATCAGTCATACGGGCATCGCCCATTTTTACGCCGAATCGGGCATTGAGAGATGCATAAGGCGCGCGTGACATAGATTCTGCTCCACCAGCAACTGCCACATCAGCATCCCCGAGCAGGATTGTCTGGACCGCAGATACAATCGCCTGCACACCGGATCCGCATAGCCGGTTACATGTCAAAGCCGGGGTTTCGATGGGAATGCCGGCATTTATCATGGCGACCCGTGACAAGTACATATCGCGTGGTTCTGTATGAATTACGTTGCCGAACACCACATGACCCACTTCGTCTGGTGCTGTTTCCGCCCGTTTAAGCGCTTCTGCGGTGCAGGCTGCAGCCATATCGATCGGCGCTGTGCCTTTGAGCGCACCGCCAAATGTGCCGATTGCGGTCCGGACCCCGGACAGGATGACAACTTCACGTGACATTAGAAAAACCTCCGATAAAATGAGCGTCTCCTTTAGCACCACCAATGCTCGGTTACAATTATCCCAATAGCGCAGATACAAGCTTCACTCCGTTACATTGACGGGTTGCAACTTGCGCAAATATCATGCCCTGTAGATGTTGGGTTTTAGATCTGTAGTCGGGACTAAGAGTTGTGATTGGTTGGATTTTTCTTTTTGTTTTGACGCTGGTTATCGCGTGGTTGTTCACCGATTCAAAGGCAACCAGAGGGCTTGCAATAGGCGTACTGGTGGTGGTCGCTGCTTTGGTTTTTGGTTTCTTTTTTGTGATTGATCGGCCAGCCAGGCGCGAAGCCCAACCGCAACCAGATACGACGCGGGAACGTGAAGCGGTTCAGAGCCGCCGCGCTGCCGTCGAGTCGCGCTTTGCCTTGCAACCAAGCGACATCGGCATGGTCAAACGCAAGCTTTTGCCTGGTATTGAGACATTTTGGGACAATGAAGGAAACCAGGTTGAGCGCGCGGACTTGTTTTCCTGGACGTTCTCTGGCGAGATTAGAAACCAGTCAGAAAAGCATACCGCGCAAAATGTGACATTCAGCATCCAGTTGTTTTCTTGCCCCAGTTACTTCACGACACCGGTGGAAACCGTACTTCTGGACGAGTTGACCCGTAACTGCAATCCGGCAGGAACACAGAACGTCACTCTTTACGGCATTGATTTAGGCCCTGGAAAGTCCAAGGCCTTTAGCGAAGATTTTAAAATCACAAATCAACAGGACCCGCGCAACTGGCGCTATTGGGCAGATGTCAGCCAGGTTGGGACTCAGGCCGAGTAACTGTATTTTGCGTATCGGAACTGGCTTCATTAGAGCGAATATGCAGATCAGTTTGAGGGAACGGTATCTCGATGCCTTCTTCATTGCATTTGTCGAGAATATCAAACCTCAGGTCAGACGCGACGGAGAACCCGCTGTTTATATCGGGCACATAAATGCGCAGATCGAACATCAATGCGGAATCACCAAAATCAAGAAAATAGACGATAGGTGCGGGGTCTTTGAGGACCTGTTCGTGGCTGGTGGCAAGATTCAATAACATCTGCTTGAACTTTCGGGTGTCGGTGCCATAAGCCACTCCAATTGGAATGGTGACCCTGCCCACGGTCCCTGCCAACATGCGGTTTTTCACCACATTAGAAATCAGATTTGCATTTGGAATGACAATTGTTTCGCGGGAGAAAGTCTCCACTTCTGTCGCCCGTACATTGATTTTTTTAACAATGCCCTCATCGGCCCCAGCTTGAATCCAATCACCAACCCGGATCGGCCGTTCGACGAGCAGGATCAAACCCGACACAAAATTGTTGACCACGCTTTGTAACCCAAACCCGATCCCCACCGAAAGGGCACTCGCGAGCAAGGCGATGTTGGAGAGATCAATACCCAGAGAATAGAATGCCAGCAGAACGGCGATGGTGTAGCCGATATAACTCACGGCGGTAAGGATGGAGTTCCTCACCCCGGCATCGAGATCTGTTGCTGGCAGGAAGCTATTGCGCATCCAGCCTCTGAAAATACGCACAAGAACGATCGTCACAACAAAAGCGATGATAGATAAAATGATATCCTGACTGGATATTTGAACAGCACCAATTTGGATTTTCGTGAGCACTGCACGTAAATGTTCAACCAGCGTCGCGGAACTTGGGGCAAACGGATAGACAATAAACGCCAGTGCCAAAACAGCGAGTGCGATCCACACTAAACCTGACATGAGAATGCCGAACTGGACCACTCGTGCCGGCCGGATACCTGATTTACGCGCTGCGCGTGAGACAATGGCTGCGTCTGTATCAAGCTCAGAAGCAAAGAGTCGATTGAAGCTGCGGCCAAAAAATGCAGTCCCCGCGAGAACGGCGAAAATCCAGACAACTTGTTTGGAGATAAACCAGCCGAGGGCCGAATACCCAATCATCACCAGCACGATGATTGCCATTGCTGCAAGTTCAAGGAGAAATGGCAAGGAGCGGCCAAGCAGGACTGATGATACCTCTTCCGTCAACTCCGGTGAACGTGCCATCAACGCTCTAAACCGGCGCAGATTGACCAGCAAAAGGCCTGCAAACACTAATGCCAGAACGGCGTAGGTGAGGACCACTGTGTCCTTTGGCCAGGTGGCGGCAAGCTCAAAACCTTCCAACAGTACGCCAAAACTTGCTATCAGGACTGGTCCGACGAACAGGATGAATACGGGTCGGGCCACTTCATCGGGTACCGAGGAAAGCCGGAGCCCGCTCTGGTATGGCGCATAGCAAACCAGCGCCAAAGCGAATGCAGATGAAAAGACCACCAAAGCATTCATGAATTTTTCAAAGAATACGCCCATTGGCCATGAGACCATGTTCCATGCGTCTGCATAGACAAGCGCCCCTTTGGTAGCAAAAACCGGCAATGCGAACACCAGGGCGACCAGGATTAACGCTGCGATCTGTTTTTCCCGGCGGTGGGCAAGCGAAATGCCAAAACGTTTTAACAGGAAGCCCATGATATGTTTGCGAATTAAGCGCAGAAATGCTGTGGCAAACGAAACCAACACGATGAGTGCAAGGACTGTCGCGGTCGCAGGCTTGGAAAAGAATTCTTTGGTACCGTCGACTACTAACTGGGTTGAATATGAAATTGCAGAAGACAATCCCGCAATGCCGTCACGCCAAAAGCCAGGTGAAAATGGAGAACGTTCGAGGGCGAGAATTTTGCGAGCAAACCGCTCCTCGATTATGGTGCTAACCTGGCTGGCGATTTGTGCAGCGTGAGAGGCCACAGCACTTGCTCGCTTCACAGACCCGTCAGCTTTGGCAAATCGAGCTTCAATTTTTTCACGTTCAGCCTTGGCCTTTGCACTTTCCTTTATTGCGCTTTCTTGATCGCCATCTTTTTCTGCCGTTTGCGGTTTTAACGCAGCGAGTTGCTGGTTTAATTCATCGGCTTTCGGGGCCAGGTCCGCGGCAATATCTTGCAATTCTCCGGCGATTTCCAACGCCCGGGTGCGGATTGTGCGCAATGCTGCAGCTGATTGAGAGTCTTTTCGGATATCTGCGGCAAGCTTCTCAACCTCGATCGATAATGTGTCGATCTGTTCTCCGGCGGATGGTGCCTGCGATGTTTCTTGCGTCCACGCGGGCGCAGTGAATACGAAACTTAGAAAAAGGCACGCGGCAAGAGCCCGGCACAGGGTTCGGTAAAGCGTCATCATTTCTCCCAGCCAAGCACCGCAAATGGATATTGCCGATGCTCAGAATTTACGGTGTGCTTATAGCACTATTTTTCTGGCTTGCGCTCTTTCCAGCGGCTTGGCCGCGGTTCGACCGATTTCAAATAGGCAGCAATTGCAGCGCGGTCCTCAGCGCTCAAATGGGCCATGTTTTCCTGAACCGCAACCATGGAACCGCCAAACGTATCGTAGGAGGGGGTGAACCCGGTCTCCAGCGATGACGCGATATCTGCTTCCGACCAATCCCCTATACCATCGCGATGCGGGGTAATGTTGGAAATGACGCCCTTACCCTCTGGTGCAGGACCGCCTGCGAGCTGCCAGTCGGTTTCCGGCCCGCCCAGCAGATTGCGCGGTGTATGACATTCGCCACAATGGCCGGGTCCGGTTACCAGATATGCGCCACGGTTAACTGCATCGCTTGCGCCTTGAACAGCCTTGAATGGTTTATTGTCCATGAATAGAAACTTCCAGGCACCCAGTCCGCGACGAAATCTGAATGGCAATGGAAGGTCATGATCGGGCACTTGGGATTTTACCGCAGGAAGCGTGTCCATATACGCCTTTAGATCAATGACTTCTTGGACGTTCATGCGTTGATAGGACATGTAAGGGAACGCGGGATAGTAGTGCTGGCCATCGGGACTAACACCGCGCATCACAGCATTTACGAAATCAACATCGCTCCAGCCACCAATGCCATCTTCTTCATCGGGAGATATATTTGGCGCGTAGAATGTGCCGAACGGGGTTTTGAAGGCATGACCACCAGCCAGGGCGAGTTTTTCTTCTCCCTTTGCATCTGGCGCTGCATGGCAAGATGCACAGCCCGACGCATAGAAAATATACTTGCCTTTCTCTACGTCTCCGGGTGTGGTCGGCAAGCTTTGTGCATCCAGAACCTTAGGTTCGGTGAGATACCAAAAGACGGCCGCGCCGGCCATGGCCAACAGCAGAAATACCTTCAGAAACCCTCGCATCAGTTTTTCTTAATGCGAAATTTTTCGTGACAAGCTTTGCAGTTTTTTGCCATGGCGAAAAACGCACCTTTAAACGTATCCATTCCGCCTTTTGCAGCTTCGGTTGCGGTTGCTGAATCTGTCGCCAACTGGGCCGAACTCTTAGAAAATCCTTCCATGTCGCTCCAGATCGCTGGTGCAGCTTCGGTATCGCCGCCCGTTTCAGAGCCCTTGGGAAAAAACATCGGAAATCCGATAGCTGAAGAATTGATGGTTCGCACGGCAAGTTCAGCAGCCAGTGCATCATACTCAGCTTTACCCGTTGCCATCGCGCCTGCGGCTTTCATGGCGGCGCCAACATTTTTCATGATGTTTTGACGCGCAGCAATCGGATCGTCGGCAGCAAAAGATGTTGTACTCATTACAGTAAGTGCGGTTACGGCAGCGAATTTCGAGAGTATGTGCATGGATGGTGTCCTTTCTACAGATGGGCAGGTGAGAATATCAGACAGAATCTTAAGAGCAATAGAGCGGAACAATGACTTTTACGTGGTGGAAACAGTGGTGAAAATTTCTGACGTTTACAACACTGTGCTTTCATCGCTACTGCTAGTGGTAATCTTTGGGGGAAAGACCTTGAAAGCAGCCATTTGCCGTGAATTCCGTGCGCCGTTGCGGATTGAAGAAATAGACCTTGCCGCACCAAATGATGGCGAAGTGCAGGTAAAAATCGCAGCCTGCGCAATATGTCACTCAGATATTATCTTCATGGATGGCGGTTGGGGTGGCGTTCTACCAGCTATTTACGGCCATGAAGCCTCGGGTGTGGTGCAATCAGTTGGTGCTGGAGTGCACCACGTTAAGCCTGGCGATCATGTGGTTGTAACGCTCATCAGATCTTGTGGGGAGTGCCACTACTGCGCCCAAGGCCACCAGGTAATGTGTAATTCCACATTCCCGTTAGATGAAAAAAGTCCGCTAAAAGATGCTCATGGCGCACCAATCACCCATGGCCTGCGGACTGGAGCGTTTGCTGAATATGTTACGGTGGAAGCATCGCAATCGGTGGCAATTCCGAAGGACGTACCACTCGACGCTGCGTCCTTGTTGGCTTGCGGAGTGATCACCGGGCTTGGCGCTGTATGGAACACGGCACAGGTGCCTGCTGGTGCCAATGTGGTAATTATTGGTTGTGGCGGCGTTGGATTAAATGCGGTGCAAGGTGCCGCTCTGTGCGGAGCGAAAACGGTTATCGGCATGGACCTGGCGCCCGATAAGCTAACAGCCGCGCTGGACTTTGGCGCAACCCACACCATTAACGCTGCCGATAGTGACGCAGCTGCTAAAATTCGCGATCTGACAGACGGCCTGGGTGCGGATTTTGTGTTTGTCACCGTCGGTGCAAAGGTCGCTATGGAGCAATCGTTATCGTTTCTCTCAAAAGGCGGTAGTGCGGTTATCGTAGGCATGCCAGAAAATGGCGTAATGGCGGAATATGATCCTGGCGGGCTGGCCGATTCATGCCAAAAAATTCTGGGCTCTAAAATGGGTTCTGCGAGGGTGCGCATCGATATTCCCCGCCTTGTCGGCCTCTATCAACAGGGTCGGTTAAAACTGGATGAATTGATCACTGGCCGTTACCCTCTGGAACAGATCAACGAAGCGGCCGCATCTGTGCGGCGCGGCGAGGCGTTACGCAACGTCATAGTCTTTTAAGCCGTCAGGCAAGGAAAGAATGCGGATATGAAAATCACCGATTTCAAAACCTGGGTGGTTGGCAACCCGCCCCCGCATTTTGGCGGACGCTACTTTATATTCGTCAAGCTTGTCACCGATAGTGGCATTGTTGGATATGGCGAGGTTTACGGTGCCACGTTCAACCCGCACACCATGGAACATATGATTGCAGATGTGTGCGAACGTGAGGTTGTTGGCGCAAATCCTTTTCACATTGAAAAATTATGGCGTCGGGTTTACGGGCGTGGATTTTCTCTTCGACCGGATATTTCCTTGATGGGCATTCTAAGCGGCATCGAAATGGCCTGCTGGGATATCATTGGCAAGGAGACCAATAAACCGGTTTATGAGCTTCTTGGCGGCAAAGTGCATGAACGTTTGCGCTCTTACACGTATCTCTATCCCGACGGTGAAAACGTATACCCCGACAAGCCGGATGCTAGCCACGTTTATGTTAATCCCGACACGGCGGCCGAGCGTGCATTGAATTATGTCGAGCAAGGCTTCACCGCAGTGAAGTTTGATCCAGCTGGTGCTTACACGGTTTATGATGGCGGAATGCCAACATTAGAGGAACTGGATCGATCTGAGCGATTTGTTAAGCGAATACGCGAGGCTGTAGGAACAAAAGCGGATATGTTATTTGGCACCCATGGGCAATTTTCCACTGCGGGGGCCATACGCTTGGCAAAGCGCCTTGAACCCTATGATCCCATGTGGTTTGAAGAACCCACACCGCCGGAAAACCCAAAAGAAATGGCGCGGGTGGCACAACAAACTTCCATTCCCATCGCAACGGGTGAGCGTTTGTGTACCAAATACGAATTTGCCAGGGTTTTGGAGCATCAAGCAGCTTCAATTCTGCAAATGGCGTTGGGGCGGGTTGGCGGCCTGCTGGAAGCCAAGAAAATCGCTGGCATGGCTGAGACCTATTATGCGCATATTGCTCCGCACCTTTATTGCGGGCCGATTGAAGGCGCAGCCAATGTTCAGATCAGCACCTGTTCTCCAAATTTTCTAATCCTGGAGAGCATCGAACAATGGGGTGGTTTTTATTCCAAGATAGTGAAGACCCCGATGCGCTGGGAGAACGGATATGTTATCCCGCCCGTCACACCGGGACTTGGTGTGGAGCTTGATGAAGAGGTTGCCGATGCACATCCATGGACCGGCACTGAACTGCATCTCGAAATGGGCCCGGACCCTGTTAGGTAGAATTTTTGGTGGCAAACGAAATACATATTCTTGATTGGAATAGACGTTTTCCATACGCACACTGCCGCATCGAACTGATCCAAGGCCACAGACTGAGATAATCTGTATGCTCAATATTTGGTTGCGGCACCACTGGTTAATGTGCCTGATCAGGGTTCAATTTTGAGGTTTTTCGCGATGAAAATTGGTTTTGTTGGGCTTGGAAATGTCGGCGGCAAATTATCCGCCAGTGTTTTGCGCAATGGCTTTGAACTCTGGGTGCGTGATCTTGATCGCTCTGCTGCACAGAGTTTGATAGACAATGGTGCACATTGGGCAAACAGCCCCAAAGAAATGGCCGAAGCTGTAGATGTTATTATCACCTGTCTGCCATCTCCAGCTGCAAGCGCAGCTGTTATGGAAGCCGATGATGGCATCCTAGCAGGGCTGTCAAAAGGCAAAATTTGGGCGGAGATGAGCACCACTGACGAAGCTGAAGTCAAGCGCCTCGGTGCGCGCGTGGTAGCAGTTGGGGCGGAACCCGTTGATTGCCCGGTTTCTGGTGGCTGCCATCGGGCGGCAACAGGCAACATTGCAATTTTCGCAGGGTGTGAACGCGCCACATTCGAGACAATACTTCCACTTCTCACTGCAATGGGCCGTCGTGTGCTGCATACCGGTCCGCTAGGTTCAGCGTCAGTTTTGAAGGTTGTTACAAATTATTTGGCAACAGCAAATTTGATCACATTGTGTGAAGCTTTAGTCACCTCCAAAGCCGCCGGTATGGATCTTGCGACGGCTTATGAAGCAATACGGATTTCGTCAGGCAATTCTTTCGTTCATGAAACCGAAAGTCAGGTTATCTTGAACGGCAGCCGTGATATCAATTTCACCATGGACCTTGTTTCCAAGGATATTGGTATCTTTCAAGCAATCGCTGATCGCGCCGGGGTGCCGCTCGAAATTTCCCCTAAGCTCATTGAAATTTTTAAAGATGGTGAAAAACGCTACGGACCGCGCGAATGGTCGCCAAACATTATAAAACGGCTGGAAGATGCCACCGGTCTGGATATTCGGGCAACCGGTTTCCCGGCTGAGATTGTTGACGATGAGCCCGAAGAGCCCGGTTACGAAGTCAAGCCGGTATAAACCCAGGCCGAAGTCATATGATTTTGTGTGCTTCGAGAACAGGCAATCTTCCCTTTTTAAAAGCCTTCGCCTCTTCGGTTAAAATTCGCAGATTTTCTTTGTCACTTTCAATCGGCTTGCCATCGCGAAGGATGCGATGGCCCTGAGCTTGTAGCTTTTTCCAGCAATGATCCACCCATTCCGCCTGACTTTTCTTTCCATCCTTGTAGGCACCGAGAAATAGTTGCTGAAGCCTGCTGCATGACAACCCGGCGGCCAAAACCGGACTTGCCAGGACATTTGATTGTGGTTCGAATTCGGCCCGACGCAGCAGTTCTGCGTTGAGCTTATTACATTGTTCCATAGACGCAGAAATATCGCTGTCAGATTGCGCTGGTGCGATTATGTCAGTGCCTGTCAGAGCAATCAAAATTTCTGCAAGTTGCCCAATTGGGATTTTACCAACGTCCTTATCTGCTTCAAGTTCTGCCACTGATTTTGGGGAAAGGCCGTCTTTTGCGATCGCATTGATGACAGGGTCGGCAAGTTCCTTTTTCAATGAAATTGTGCCGGTACCAGCTGGGATTTTGCTGCAGTCAAAGTTGCTTGGGTCTTGAAGCAACATAAATCGGAATTTTCTCAAGCGATCATTGCGTTCTTCAATATTGAGCTGGCGGGCTCCTTTGGCAAAAACATCTGAGCGAAACCGCCTGTTCATGCAAAGGTCGCGCGAGGTTTCCTTTAAAACTGTATTGCCGATTTTGCCCAGAAACTCTTGGTGCTTTGGTGTCAAACTAAACACGTCGAGGTGATCAAGTAAGTTTGACGGGGCAATATAAGTTAACTTCGCTTTTGCGAGATCATCTGCGACGTCCGAAAATGGAATAATGGGCCAGTTTTCATTGTAAAGTTCGTGCACCAAATACGTCAAATCCTGGGTTTTCAACCATTCCAATTTTTCCTTTGCGTCAGGATATGCATTGAAGAAAGCTGCGTCAGCGTTGCTGAGGGCTTCAATAAAATTTATCGACGCTTTCAAACTATCTCTTGAATCGGCTGATTTATCTGTGGCGATTTCTTTGTGTAGCTTCAATAAATTCTGCAATGGGACCATCGCAGCCCAACCTGGCTGGCAATTATAGGAAACCTGCAACACGCCACCCGGATTTAATTTGCGCTTCAGAATCTCAACAATTTCCTGGCGGTTCTTGTCTGCAATCCAACTCCAGACGCCGTGCATGGAAATGAAGTCAAATTTGGGTAAATCTTTGCGCTCCAGCAGCTCTTCAAAGGAATCGGAGGTTGCAGTGACATTCGCGCCGGATGTTGAGGCAAGTTCATGGGCGTTTGCCGCATGCTGGGCATTGAAATCACTACCCCAAAATTCACCGCCATTCGAAATGCCATGAATATTCAGGCCCAATCCCTGACCGAACCCGAGTTCCAGATATCGAAATGATGACAAATCGGGCGGCATAAATCCCCTGGCGAGCATTGCAAGGGCAAGATTTGCAGGTGCCTGGGTCCGGTAATAACCACTTGTGTAGGTTATGTCAGAAATGTAGCCGTCATATTGTGCATTTTGGTTCATATTGTCATTCTCATATAGTGCAAATGGGTAAATGGATTTAAATCAATGCGACGTTGTTGCAAGCGGTGTTGATAGACATGGCAGTGCTGAGCCTGCTAGGGAATAGCACGAACTTAAGGTGTTACCAATCATGTCTCAAGTGCTCGTTGCTGCGCTTTATAAATTTGTTTCTTTGCCGGATTTCCAGCGTCTGAAAGCGGCATTGCAGGCGTGCTGTGAGGACAATGGTGTTATGGGCACGTTGTTGCTTGCCGCTGAAGGAATAAATGGAACCATTGCCGGTCCAGAGGAGGGCATACGGGCAGTATTGGCTTACTTGCGGTCCGATGCCAGATTTGCTGATCTTGAGCACAAGGAATCCTGGGCAGACGAAATGCCGTTTCACCGCATGAAAGTTCGGCTGAAAAAAGAGATCGTAACACTTGGAGTTGACGGGGTAGACCCAACCCAAAAAGTGGGTGAATACGTCAAGCCGCAGGATTGGAATAATTTGATTTCCGACCCTGATGTAGTTGTTGTGGATACACGCAATGATTACGAGTATGCGATCGGAACCTTCCGTGGCGCGCTTGACCCAAAGACGAAATCGTTCCGGGACTTTCCCAAATGGGCGGAAAATTCCACTGCTCTTGCAAATAAACCCAAAGTAGCAATGTTCTGCACAGGTGGCATCCGCTGTGAGAAAGCCACGGCCTATATGCTCGATCTTGGTTTTGAGGATGTCTATCACCTGGAAGGTGGCATTTTAAAATACCTCGAAACCGTGCCTGAAGATGAAAGCTTGTGGGACGGCCAGTGCTTTGTTTTTGATCAACGGGTGTCGGTCGGCCATGGGCTTGAACCAGGTGAATATGACATGTGCCATGCGTGCCGCATGCCGCTGAGCGTGGAAGAAAAAGCCTCGCCCGATTATGTCAAAGGTGTCAGTTGTCCGAAATGTATTGACGCGATTGATGAAGAAAAACGTGCCCGTTTTGCCAACCGCCAGCGCCAGATGGAATTGGCTAAGGCCAGGGGCACCACCCATTTGGGCACGGCCCCCAAGAAGAAATTCTCTTCTACGGCCTGATCTTTTTTAGCCTGCTTGAGCGCAAGCCGCCGCTGGTTTCAAGGATTGGATAGGCGACGGAAACGAAGTGGGAGTTTACCCTCTTCAAATCCCGGATAATATCAAGGTGGTATGAAGACGTCGCCATGGCTTGCGGTTTACGGTGCCTCAATCTGGCAAGATGGAGCTCGGTGCTCGACAACTCCAACTGTCGCAACTCCTCTTTCCGGGCGATTAGTGCGTGAGCATTCTCCTCTGACGGTTCCATGAACACCGAACTTGCCAGGCGAATGGTTTGGCTAATGAACTCAAAAATTTCAGCGAGTTCGTTAGATCCGGCCTTGGAAAAAGGCTCGCCTGCTTTGACCTTTTGACGAATGGTATCAATCAGGTTGCGGTCGATCACATCGCCTGCGCTTTCCAGATGGGTGGTAAATGTAATTATCTCGGTTGCTCTCCGCCGCTCAGTGGCCGTTGTTTCCGAGCTTTCAATGTCAGAGACGTAGAATTTTATCGGCTCGTAAAGGCTGTCGACGTTCTCTTCTAGTTTTTTTGCTTCATTGGTTTCTGCCGTGTCATTGTTCCGCAATGCTTGCAGACAATGGTTCACCATCGCATCGATGAAATCCACCATGCGCAACGTCTCGCGGGCCGCCAGTGTCAAAGCAACACCAGGCACATCTTTTGCCGTTTCATCAAGATAACGCGGTGCCCCCTCGTCTGGAAGTTCCTGGCCTTCCGGCACCATAGACGCCAACCAGTGTTCCGCGATCCCGGTTAGGCCTGTAAACACCAAGGCGAGTACGAGATTGAACGCAATATGGGCAAAAATTACCTGGTTGCCTGACACAGAACCATTGGAGAAATATGGAACCCATAAGGGCATTGTAAATGCAGCCAAAATCACCGCAATTATGCGGAATGCGAGATTGCCTAGCGCAATTTGACGGGCCGGTGGTTTATCGCCCAACGTCATCACAAACGCTGGCAAGGCAGCCCCTGCATTGATGCCAAGCACCAGTGCGAAGGCGAGTGTTCCATGAGATAAAACCCCCGCGGTCGCAAGGCCCGCAACGAGCAGAAGAATAACAATGCTGGAATGGGCAAGCCAAGTCAGCGCTGCGCCGATGAGAATGGCAATCAATGGCTCATTGGCAAGGGCAATGAGGAGTTGATTTACGGTATCGGATTGTTTGAGCACATTTGACGTAGACGACAGCAAGCTCAGCGCCAGAAACACGAGCGCAAGTCCCATGGAGACGCGCCCTGCCTGCTTGGCAAGTGGGTGGTTGTTGCCAAATCCAGCATGCAATACATAACCGACAAACATCAGCACCGGCCAAATCGAACGAATATCCAGGGCCAGGACCAACGCGACCAGGGCG
>CAJQND010000191.1 GCA_905479595.1 uncultured Hyphomicrobiales bacterium | reverse complement strand
TCTGGCAGAATACGGCAATACTTACCCAAGCGCGCTTTCGGGCGGGGAACAGCAGCGTGTCGCGCTTGCCCGCGCTCTGGTGCCGCGCCCGGCGGTTATTTTGATGGATGAGCCGTTTTCTGGACTGGATCAGCGGTTGCGCGATAGCGTGCGCGAGGAAACCCTCGCATTGCTTAAAGAAACCCGCTCAAGCTGCCTGCTGGTTACTCATGACCCGGTTGAGGCGATGTGGTTTGCAGACAGAATTGTTTTAATGCGGCAGGGCAAGTTGTTGCAAATGGGCAACCCGGATGATCTCTACAACAATCCTGTTGATGCCGAAGCTGCACGTTTTTTCAGTGAGTTCAACGAATTCTCCGGTCAAATCGAGAATGGATATGCTGTTACCAAGATCGGCACGTTCAAAGCGCCGGGGATGAAGAATGGCGCAAATGTAAGCGTTTTGATCCGCCCTCAAGGGCTGCAACCCGTTTCAGCGAAAACCGGAATTGAAGGTCATGTGACGGGTATCCGTTTTCTCGGCGACAATAATTTGTTGTCGATTGCCTTTGAGGGCCGCGAATTGCCTGTAAGCGTCAAGGTGCCCGGTACGTTGCATGTACACTTGGGCGATATGCTGCATTTCGAAGCGCTGGAAGAACACATCATGGTTTTTCCCGCTTGACTTATGAACCCTTGAATGCGTTATCACTTCGCCTTACCTCATACTATAAGCGCGTGTTGCGGCGGTTGAGCGTTTTTGCGATAGTGCCAGACAACACGAAAAAAACCTGTTTTGGGAGAAGTTAGTTATGTCAGTTGGTCCCGTACAAATCCTTTTGATCCTGGTGGTCGTTGTGCTGCTGTTTGGGAGAGGTAAAATCTCTTCAGTAATGGGCGATGTTGCCAAAGGCATTAAAAGTTTCAAGAAAGGCATTCAGGACGACCCTGATGAAGAATCTCCTGACGTGGTGAAAACCATTGATCATGAAGCGGAAGAAGCGGTCAAAGCTGCTGAATCCAAGGCTAAAACAAAGGCGAGCAGCTGATCGGTTTCGCCGTTTCGGCCCTGTAAAATACCAGGCGTAATAGCTTCATGTTTGACATCGGCGCAGTCGAGTTAATGGTCATCGGCATTGTGGCCATCATCGTGGTGGGTCCCAAAGACCTGCCGGGAATGCTGCGTACTTTTGGCCAGTTCGTGTCGAAAATGCGCGGTATGGCGCGGGAATTTCAGACCACGTTTGAAGAAGCCGCCAAAGATACTGGTATCGATGAAATCGCCAAAGGTGTCTCCGATGTTAAAAGTTTCTCTCCTACCAGTGGGATAGGGAAGGTCTTTGATCCTATAAAGGAAGAAACAGAGGCGCTGAAATCCGATATTGAAAGCGCTGGTAAAAAGAAAACCAGTCCGGCAAGCGCAGCGAAACCTGCTACCAAGAAAACTGCCGCCAAGAAACCCGCTGCCAAGAAAACCGCTGCAAAGAAAACCGCTGCAAAGAAACCTGCGCCGAAAAAAGCTGCTACCAAAAAGCCTGTGCCCAAGAAGGCACCCGTAAAGAAACCTGCGCCCCGCAAGGTGGCCGCCAAATCTGCACCCAAGCGCGCGAAACCCGCCGCTTCCGCCAAGTCCTGAAGGCTGAGTAACTCATGAGCGAACAGGAAATTGAAGATACCCAAGCCCCGCTGATTGAGCATCTGACCGAGCTTCGAAGCCGCTTGATCCGGGCTGTAATCGGCTTGGTGGTCACGGCGATTGTGTGCTTTATCTTCGCCGACAAGATTTTCAACATTTTGCTTATGCCTTATGAGCGCGCTGCAGGCGACGTGGGCGATCTGAAACTGATTTACACCGCGCCACAGGAATATCTCTTTACCCAGTTCAAAATCGCTCTATTTGGCGGCTTGTTTCTGGCGTTTCCGGTAATTTCCAATCAAATTTATAAATTTGTAGCGCCGGGGCTCTATAAAAATGAGCGTTCCGCGTTTTTGCC
Organism: uncultured Hyphomicrobiales bacterium; assembly: GCA_905479595.1. Taxonomy (GTDB): domain Bacteria; phylum Pseudomonadota; class Alphaproteobacteria; order Rhizobiales; family CAJQND01; genus CAJQND01. The sequence continues at coordinate 4,496 of CAJQND010000191.1, read as the reverse complement.
ATTTCTGATTGCGACACCGGTTTTGTTCCTGGTCGGCGCCATGCTGGTCTATTTTTTGATCATGCCACTCGCCATGGGCTTCTTCCTCTCCATGCAGCAAGAAGGTGGGGATGGGCAGGCAACTATCGCGCTAATGCCAAGGGTGAGTGAATACCTTAGCCTGATCATGACGTTGATCTTTGCGTTCGGCCTGTGTTTTCAGCTTCCAGTGCTGCTCACACTGCTTGGGAAAGCAGGCTTAGTTTCTGCCGATACGCTTCGAAGCAAACGCAAATACGCGGTTGTTATCGCGTTTGTTGCCGCTGCCATTTTGACCCCGCCAGACCCGGTGAGCCAGCTTGGTCTCGCAATCCCGACGTTGCTGCTCTACGAGATATCCATCCTTGCTGTACAGCGTGTGGAAAGAAAACGCGCTGAAGCAGAAGCCGCAGAAGACGAAGTCTGACGAGGTTTAAAGCCGCATCTTCTCTGGTTGATCTAGACGGCGCGTGCCGAGCGTGCGAATACACCCTTGTGGCCGGAGGGAGAACGATTCCTCCTGGTGTTTTCAAAAATTCCGTGAAGAGTTCAGACAATGTTCGACATAAAATGGATACGGCAGAACCCGCAAGATTTTGATGCAATGCTCGCCCGGCGGTCTCATCCGGCCATGTCGGCAGAAGTGTTGCGCCATGATGAAGCGCGCCGTGACCATGTGCAAAAGCTTCAGGATGCGCAATCCAGACGTAATGCGGCATCAAAAGAAATCGGCAAGATGAAAGCCAGCGGCGATGATGAAAAAGCTGCCGCATTCATCAAAGAAGTAGCCGAGATAAAAGCCTTCATTCAGACGGGTGAAGAAGAAGAACGCAACTTGACTGCTGCGCTTGAAGCGGTTTTGGCCGCAATTCCGAACGTTCCGTTAGCCGATGTGCCGGAAGGCAAAGACGAAAGCGACAATATCGAACATCACACGTTTGGAGATTTACCGAAGTTCGGATTTGAACCAAAGCAGCATTTTGAAATTGGCGAAGCGCTTGGGCTGATGGACTTTGAAACCGCAGCCAAGATGTCCGGTTCGCGGTTTGTGGTGCTTAAAGGGGCTATGGCGCGGATGGAACGCGCCCTTGGCCAGTTTATGCTCGATCTACATACCCAGGAAAATGGCTACTCAGAAATTTCTCCACCTATTCTGGTGCGCGATGAGGCCATGTTTGGCACCGGGCAATTGCCGAAATTTGCTGAAGATCTGTTCCGCACGGAAGATGGCCGCTGGCTCATCCCGACAGCAGAGGTGTCGCTGACGAATACTGTGCGCGAGAGTATTATCGAAGAGGCAGAGCTGCCGATCCGCGTAACCGCGTTTACGCCATGCTTTCGGGCAGAGGCAGGGGCGGCGGGGCGCGACACCCGTGGGATGATCCGCCAGCACCAGTTTTCGAAAGTTGAATTGGTGAGCATTACGACGCCTGAACAATCAAGCGATGAGCTTGCGCGTATGCGCGAATGTGCTGAAGAAGTGCTCAAACGTCTCGAATTGCCATATCGTGCAGTTATATTGTCTACCGGCGATATGGGTTTTGGCGCGCGCAAGACATATGACCTTGAAGTTTGGCTGCCGGGACAAGACGCTTACCGCGAAATTTCCAGCTGCTCTGTATGTGGCGATTTCCAGGCGCGGCGGATGAACGCCCGCTACCGTTCCAAAGACGGCAAGGCTGTTGAGTTCGTGCATACCTTGAACGGGTCAGGTTTGGCGGTTGGTCGCACATTGGTCGCGGTTTTGGAGAACTATCAGCAAGAAGACGGCAGCGTGAGAGTGCCCGAAGTGCTGCAACCTTATATGAATGGGCTGAAGGTGATTGATGGCTGATCTCAAGCTGAAGACCGCGGATGGAAAACCTGTTCGCATATTGCTTACCAATGATGACGGCATTCATGCACCAGGGTTAACTGCCTTGGAGAATATCGCCCGCCAACTCAGCGATGATGTATGGATTGTAGCTCCTGAAACCGAACACTCGGGAGCCTCTCGCTCGCTCACCCTCTCGCACCCTCTGCGTTTGCGCGAAATTGAACCGCGCCGCTATGCGGTGCAAGGCACACCCGCTGATTGTGTGCTGATGGGCGTGCGCAATGTGCTTGATAGCCCACCTGACCTTTTGCTCTCCGGGGTGAACAGGGGGCAAAACATTGCAGACGATGTAACCTATTCAGGTACAGTTGCCGGCGCTATGGAAGGAACAGCCCTTGGCATTCCCTCGATGGCGCTTTCACAAAGCTATGGGTTTTCCACCCGCTCAACCATTCGTTGGCACTGCGCGGAAGCTTATGGGGCAGAGTTGGTCGCCAAGCTACGGGATGTTGATGTGGGGCAGGGTGATCTCATCAACATCAACTTCCCCGATTGCGAACCAGAAGATGTCGCAGGCACTGAAGTCACACGCCAGGGCAAGCGCGACCAAAATCTTTTGATTATCGATGAGAGGGTAGATGCCCGTGAACGGCCATATTATTGGCTCGGCTTCAAGCGCGAAAAATCCAACCCGGCACAAGGCACCGATTTGCGCGCCATCTATGACAACAGAATTTCAGTGACGCCGCTGCACTTGAACCTGACGCAGAATGATGCACTTGATCTGCTGAAGAACGCACTAGATTAGAATTTCGGCAACGCGTCATGACATCAGAAGATATCGACTACAAAAAAATCGAACTCATTATGGATTTGCGCAATCGCGGGATTGTCGACCGCAAACTCCTGTCTGCGATCGAGCGTATTCCCCGTGAGATATTCATTGCCGATGCCTTTGCAGGCCAGGCTTATGCGGATCAGTCTTTGCCAATCGAATGCGGGCAGACAATTTCGCAACCCTATATCGTTGCATATATGACATCCAAACTTGAGGTCGATGACCGCCATAAGGTTCTGGAAATTGGCACGGGCTCCGGGTATCAAACGGCTGTTTTGGCGAAACTGTGTCGCCGGGTGTACACCATTGAGCGCTACCGCACATTATCGCGCCAGGCTCAGGAGCATCTCGATAGCTTGCGCATAGCCAATGTAACGGCCATGGCAGGAGATGGTTATAAGGGGTGGCCTCAACAGGCACCGTTTGATCGCATTATTGTCACTGCAGCTGCGCCGGAAATTCCTCAGGCGCTTGTTGATCAGTTAAAGGAGGGCGGCATTATGGTCCTTCCAGTTGATGCGGAGCGGGAAGATTTTTCCGGCAAATATCAAAAAATTATTCGGCTAACCAAGCACGGTGAGGGGGTTGAGACCGAAAAATTGATTGATGTGCGCTTTGTTCCAATGGTTGCAGGAGTGGCGAAAGAGCTCTAGTTTCTGGGCTTTCCAGTTGATATCGACATTTTAAATTAAATTTTTTTGAGTTTTTTTCACATGCTTTACGCCCTCTTAACCAAAACCGCCGATTATCGTTCCAGTTAGTTTGTGGAGCGTGATTATGCGTAGCGTAAAAAAATCTACTTTCGGGATTTCCCGGGTTATCAAAATTTCCTGCATTGTTTCTGTTGCAGCTCTTGCTGCTGGTTGCAGCGTTGGTTCCGACAGGTTCGCAGGCATTACCGGGTCAACCGGGAATGTGGCGGATGATTCAAATGCGGGTGGTTCAGCTGAACCATTTTCAAGTCAGGTCGCAACGACCAGTTTACCCGCACCTTCAACACCGAGTTATGGATCGCGAGCCGATTCAAACGGGAGTGTTCGAGTTTCAAGCGGCGATACTCTTTATTCCATTTCCAGAGCTAACAATGTTGATGTGAAGGAATTGATTGCAACCAACAATTTGCAACCACCTTACGAACTCAATGTTGGTCAGCGGCTTAAATTGCCCGGTTCATCAGGTTCTCCATCTTCGGTGAATACTGCCCAGGCATCGACGCCGTCGGCATCCACTTCGGGTTCCGCCTCAAAAACGCACACAGTGCAGAATGGCGAAACCCTTTATAGCCTTGGCCGCACTTATAATATGTCGCCGATGACTATCGCCAAAAACAACAATCTGAGCGCGCCTTACTCCCTAAATGTGGGTCAACAGGTACGCATTCCAGGTGGTGGTTCCAATACGGTTGCTGCGAACACGTTGGACAGTTCTTCGTCTTCTTCTACCAGCGGTTCAAATACGTTGAGCACCGATCCGGTTAAAACCGCAAAGGCTGCACCAGCACCGTTGCAAGCGCCAGCACAGCGATCATCTTCGCAGTTCCGTTGGCCGGTCAAGGGCAGGGTGCTTTCTTCATACGGACCAAAATCAAACGGTTCGCGCAATGACGGCATCAATATCGCCGTGCCGGAAGGTACAAGTGTTCGCGCAGCTGAAAATGGTGTTGTGGCGTATGCCGGTAACGAGCTCAAAGGCTATGGCAATCTCGTTTTGATCCGCCATGATGGTGGCTGGGTAACGGCTTATGCCCATAACCAGGTTCTGCATGTGAAACGTGGCGACAAAATAAATCGCGGTGCGATTATCGCAAAAGCTGGCAGCACAGGC
>CAJQND010000190.1 GCA_905479595.1 uncultured Hyphomicrobiales bacterium | reverse complement strand
CTAAAATCCATACCCGCCCGGCTTGAGGCATTTGGATTGTTCAAACAGCGCCATCCCAATGGCGAGGTGCTCGTACCAAACAATCCGGGCTTTCGCGATTATGGCCGCAACCCCTATTTCAACTATGACAGCGCTGCCCAGCCTTTTCTGTTTCGTGGCGAAATGCCCAAGGGTATCAACCCCATGGCGCGGGTGATTGTGTTCAAACACGGTGGCAAACCACAGGCAATTGCCATGAAACTGCTTGCAGAAAAGAAAACTCTGAAACTGGATGATGTCGAGATTTCCTGGACCGCCGGGCAAAACTCGGCGCTGGACGACACTAAAATCAGCAAGGGCCGCGATGTGGGCAATGTGACGGTGCAAAAAAACACCTCCAGTGGCCTGCAGGATGTTGTGTACGACGTCACATTTGCCTTCGTGGCCAACGCCTTCCATCCCGGTATAGCGATCCAAAAATAAGACCGCTCGGCATTAACCTATAATGCAGGCGATCCGTGCATCGCCGCGCCCACATGGTAAAAGAAACCTTAATGAACGGGCAGCGGGGAAACCCGCCGGGGTACCAGGTACTGGGAAGAGAAAAATATGTTGAAGTCGCAATTCATAAGCGGCGCGGCCAGTAAATCGACAGAGCAAAAACAGGCAGCTCTGCGCTACATTCTGGATGCCTGGGAGGAAGCCGTTTATGATGGCATCGACCCGGACAATCTGGCAACCGCTGCAATTTTCGCCGCACTCTCAGACATGGTCGCAGCCTATGGCGAAGAGCCGACAGCGGTGATGACCGAGGGTCTGTCTGAGCGCATCCGGTACGGCGAATTCACCGTAAACCGGACCACCCAATAACCAGATTTTTATACGTCGATAACGACCCGTCCGCGGACCTTGCCCGCCATAAGATCGTTTGCCACTGCCACAACATTATCCAACGGCTGATGACTGGTGAGCGCTGCAAGCTTATCCATATCCAGATCTTGCGCCAGACGCTGCCAGGCCGCTTTGCGGCGCTCCAGCGGGCACATAACTGAATCAACACCAATAAGCTTCACACCGCGCAGAATGAACGGCATGACGGTTGCTGGAAGGTCAAACCCCTGAGCCAGACCACACGCAGCGACAACACCGAGATAGTTCATCTGGGAGAGCACATTTGCCAAGGTGTTGGAGCCAACCGCATCAACGGCACCCGCCCAACGGGTTTTCGCCAGAGGCTTTGCCGGGCCAGATAATTCTTCGCGATTGATGATAGAAGAAGCACCAAGACCTTTGAGGAAGTCTTCTTCTTCCACCCGTCCGGTCGAAGCCACTACCGTGTAACCAAGCTTTGCGAGCAACGCGATGGCAACTGTGCCAACACCGCCAGCCGCACCGGTGACAAGAATTTCGCCGTCTTCTGGTTTCACGCCCTGATCTTGCAGCGCCATAACACACAACATTGAGGTATATCCCGCGGTACCAATAGCCATGGCCTGCGCCGTTGTCATGCCGTCTGGCAGGGGTACAAGCCATTCGCCTTTGACCCGGGCACGTTCGGCATAACCACCGTTGTGACCCTCACCCACACCCCAGCCGTTCAAAATAACCTTATCGCCTTCTGCTATGTCGTCATGATTTGACGAGAGAACAGTGCCGGCAAAATCAATGCCGGGAATGAGCGGAAACTTGCGGATGATCGGAGCTTTGCCGGTGATCGCCAGACCGTCTTTATAGTTCACTGTCGAGTGTTCGACAGCGACGGTCACTGAGCCTTCCATCAAGTCATCTTCCGTCAACTGGACGAAATTGACACTTTGGCCATCATCATTCTTGTCGATTTGCAACGCTTTAAAACTATCGGACATTTACCGCCTCATCTATGATTGGTTTTCCAGCCACAGCAAAGAGTTTCCAACGCTGCAAGCATCTGGCAATACTTTTAGCGATTTGTTTGCTTGACCGGCAAACATTTTCGCCAACAATTAGCGATTGAGCGACATGAGAAAGGGCGGCATGGTCAAAATCAGACCAATTTTATGGATTTTTGCGGTTTGCGCCTTGGTGCTTTCCGCGCCACCTGCCTTTTCAGAAAGCGAAGAGAAGCCGAATGCTGCTCTCGGCAATGTCGACGAACTCGGCCCTTTTCCTGAAATCTATTATTCCGATGACGTATTGCCCGCAGAAGTTCTGAAAACCCGCAATGATTTGCTGGCAGCAGCACGCACAGGCGAAATCGAAAACCTGAGACCCATTCTGAAACGCAACAATGTGCAGATTGTGGTTAGTTTTGAAACAGAAATCACCGATGCGATCGAGTACTGGAAGAATATCTCCACCGATGGCACCGGGCGCAGCATTTTGGCTGATATGGTCAAGGTCTTGTCTGCAGGGTTCGTTCACATGGATGCAGGCACTGCATCTGATCTTTATATTTGGCCCTACCACTTCCTCTACCCGCTCAAAAAGTTGAACCCGGCCCAGGAGATAGAGCTTTATCTGCTCGTCCCTGCGGAGTACCGCAGAGATATGGAAGAATCAGGCGGGTATATTGGTTTTCGCGCAGGTATCGGCCCGCGCGGCACCATTCATTTTTTCGTCTCAGGCGAATAAGCGTAATGCTTACAAGGCTTCAAGAAACCGCATAGCCTCACCGCCAGCGGGGGTAACAAGCTCATCTTCCCACATAACCCGATTACTGCGGATCA
>CAJQND010000189.1 GCA_905479595.1 uncultured Hyphomicrobiales bacterium | reverse complement strand
TTTGGGAAGCAGAATTGGCCGGAACGAATATTGGCGCACCCTTCAAAACTCTACTCCAAATGAACTGTTCACGATCAAGATAGTTCGCAGGTCCATATACATATGGAGGTCGGAGGATTTGAACCCTGTCTCCTTTAAATTGCTTTACGGCCTCTTTCTCTGCTTCAGTTTTATCAACACCATATTCAGCCCAAACAGGGTCACCACCCAAGTTACTGTTCTCTACAAAAGGTGCTTTCCCGTAACGGCTGTCATAAACCGCACCTGAGGAAATGAGGATGTATCTTTCCGGGCACCAATCAATTGCGTCGGCGAAGTTTTTCACATCTTTTTGAGTTAAGGCTGACACATCAACAACAACATCAAACGGATTTTTGAGTATGCTGCGCATTTCTGAGGTTTTCGATCTGTCCGCAGTTAACTGCACGACCAGAGGATTCTCCATCGGCACAGTTCCTCTATTCAGGACAGAGACATGAGCACTTTTATCTCTCAACGCATGCACAATTGCACGTCCGATAAAGTAGCTTCCTCCAAGCACTAGGACATTGCACATGTGTTCTCCATTACCGCTGTTGCCATTTCAAGTTAGTGCATAAGAACGAGATAGGGTTTGCGCTGGGCACGTGTCTCAAAAAAATTGTTCATCAATGCGATGGCGAGCAGAAAATAGGTTTTAGTATCAATAGTCTAATGGTTGACGCAAGCAGGGCTCAAAATGTTCTAGCTGCGAAGGTGGCTCGCCTTTTGTTTGCTAAATCGCAATGGAGAAGCCGCCATCGACTGGTAATGCTGTGCCGGTGATGAAATCCGACGCCGGGCTTGCGAGGAAAACCGCCACCCCGGCCATATCTTCAATAGTACCCCAGCGCCCAGCCGGCGTGCGGTCCAGCACTTTGTCGTTCAACTCAGGGATTTGAACGCGTGCAGTGCGTGTCAGCTCGGTGTCGATCCATCCGGGCAAGAAGCAATTTACCTGAATATTGTCATGCGCCCAGGCGGTCGCAAGCGATCGGGTCAACTGCATGATGCCGCCTTTTGACGAGCCGTACACAGAACCCCACGGCGACCCGAACAGCGACAGCATGGAGCCGTTGTTCAGCACTTTTCCTCCGCCCGATTTCTTCATGTGCGGATAACATGCCTTGGCGCACAGAAAAGCCGAGGTGAGGTTTGTATCCATCACCAAATGCCAATCCTCTTCGGAGAGCTCTTCCGGGCGCTTTCGCACATTTGTGCCTGCATTGTTGATCAAAATGCTGATCGATCCGAGCTCTGCTGCCACTTGCGACGTCATGTCGGCAACGGCATTACCATCGGTAACGTCAGCCGTGATGGAAATGCAGCGCCTGCCCAATTTGGAGATGGTTTGGAGGGCGCTTTTGTTCTTCTCAGAATTCCGACCAATGATGGCAATATCCGCGCCAGCCTTGGCTAGCCCGCACGCCATCCCGAGGCCAATGCCACCATTGCCGCCGGTAACAATTGCTACTTTTCCAGAAAGGTTGAAAAGTTCCATACGGTTTTTCCCTGACTAGCGACCCTTCCAAACGGGGTCGCGTTTTTCAGCAAATGCTTTGGCGCCTTCCAGCTGATCTTCTGAGGAATACAGTTTGGCGATGGTCGGCAGCTTGCGGTTGTTGAGAATATCAAAAGCTTCCTGCACCGGCAAATGGCTGGTTTCGCGATCAACTTCCTTGATTGCCGCATACACCAGCGGTGGGCCGGATGCCAGAAGATCAGCCACTTCGCGGGCGCGTTCCATGAGTTTGTCTGCAGGAACAATCTCGTTGATCAGGCCCCAGTGTTTGGCTTCTTCGGTATCTATGACCCGCCCGGTAAACAACATTTCCATCGCCACGTGGTAAGGAATTCGACGCGGAAGCTTGATGGTGGCCGCGTCCGCGATAATGCCTGATCTCAATTCCGGCAGGGCAAAGGTTGCATGTTCGGCGGCAATGATAATGTCGCAGGAAATCATGATTTCAAACCCGCCGCCAAAGGCAAGTCCATTCACCGCTGCGACCACTGGCTTGCCGAGGTTTGGCAGTTCCTGCAAACCGCCAAATCCACCAACGCCATAATCGGAATCAGGTGCTTCGCCGGCTGCAGCTGCCTTCAAGTCCCAACCCGGGCAGAAGAATTTTTCGCCAGCAGCTGTCAAAATAGCGCTGCGCATTTCTGGATCATCACGGAATTCAGAAAAAATATCGCTCATAATGCGGCTGGTTGCGGCGTCAATGGCATTTGCCTTTGGCCGGTCCATAGTAACTTCAAGAACTTTGCCACGGCGGTTGGTTTTAATAGGTTCGCTCATAAATTTATCCTTATTCTAATGAGGGCGTCTGCTACTGCCACACCTTTTCCGGCAGGGCGCACGAGAAGCGGGTTTACATCAAGCTCGGCAATATCGTCCCAGTGGTCAACTGCAAATGCAGCGATTGTCTCAATTGCTGAAATCGTTGCGGTCAAATCTCCCGCAGGCTTGCCGCGATAGCCTTCGAGCACCGGAAACATTTTGAGCCCGCGCAAAGCGGATTCAATTTCGGTTCTGGAAGCGGGTAGCAATAAAGTGGCGCTGTCTTGCAGGATTTCCACCAACACACCGCCAGCGCCGATCACCATATAGGGGCCAAACTGGTCGTCGCGGTCGATGCCGACAATCAGTTCAGCCACCGTGTCGTCAATCATTTCCTCGACAAGAAGTGTGTCTGAGAGCCCACCCAACCGGGTGCTTTCACGGGCGGCATCTTCGCGTGTTTGAAGGTTCAAAACCACGCCGCCAGCTTCTGTTTTGTGTTCTAGCCCGTTGCCAATCGCTTTCAACGCAACCGGATAGCCGATGGCGTCTGCAGCATCTGCGGCTTCAGAAGGGGAAACCTGCCGCGCAACGGGTACTGGAAGGCCTGCGGCAGCAAGCAATTGCTTAGATTGCCATTCGTCCAATGTCGTGGTGTCCTGCGGAAGTGAACCGGCAGGCTTCAGGGCTTGGCTGCTGTTGGCATTGATACGGCTCGCGGCGTCCATGGCGTCAAGTGCCTCTTCCAGGCCCAGTAAAGGCGCGATGCCTTGGTCGTAAAGTCTGGTGGCTACATGTTCAGGAATGCATTCTGGTAACGTTGCGACCACGGCGGTGCGGGCTGTTGTTCGTTTTGCCGCTGCTGCCCAGGCGTCGAGCGCCAAATCATAGGCGTCTGTTTTGGAGCGGTCTTCACGGGGGTAGTCAAAGACAATTGCGGTGAGATCGAACCCGCCTTCCATCATCGCCCCGTAAGTTGCTTCCATTGCCTCAAAATTCCCCCAGATGAACGTGTGATAATCCAGGGGATTGGTGATGTTGACGAACTCGTTC
>CAJQND010000188.1 GCA_905479595.1 uncultured Hyphomicrobiales bacterium | reverse complement strand
GAGACGGAAGCCCAGGCAGAAGCTGCCCAAAAGACCGATATTGGCTGGGGCCATCAGATCCGCTCCTATGTGTTGCAGCCCTATCAGCTGGTGAAAGACTTACGCACCGGCCATGAAAGCACTAACCCCTCGGCGGTGCTTGATGGGGACCTTGATAGTTTCCTGGAAAGCTCTCTTGCTCAGCGGGTCGAAGGCAGAAGCCGCGAGCAGGTTGAAGATCTGGAGTAGCCGAGGGGGCGGACTTAGCTGTCTGGTTGGTTTGCACTGTCGGCAAAAAGCGCCGTCAGTTTCACCTGGGTCTCAGCCATTTCGCTCATCAGCCAGGCCTTGAAGGCCTCGACCTGGGCTGTGTCTTTTCTGCCTTTCGCACTGACGATGTAGTATGCATCTTCTTGAATGGCGATGTTGAAGGGCCGCACAAGCCACCCTTCGAGCAATCCATCTGCAGCCGATACATTATCGCCGAGGGCGATGCCCTGGCCAGCGGCTGCGGCCTCGACTGCAAGGTTGCCCTGGAACAGGGGACCCCGGTGGGATTGGAAACGTTTCAGGCCTGCTTCTTCCAGCCATTCTGCCCACCAGGCCTTGGTTTCCTCGTGCAGCAGCATTGCGTTGGCTAGATCGCCCGGTTCCTTGATCCCTTTGCGTTCCTGGTATTCCGGGCTGCAGACGGGGAATACATCCAGGCGAACCAGAGGCGTGAAATCGACGTCGGTCCAATCTCCATTTCCAAAGCGGATCGCCAGGTCGACAGGGTCTGCGCGGAAATTCACAAGCTCATCATCGGGGTCGAGCGATAGTTCGACTTCCGGATAGCGTTCGGCGAATTTCACCAGGCGCGGGACGAGCCAAAGCGTCGCAAATGCCTGTTCGACACTAATCTTTAGCTGCGGTGCCTCGACCGTGGCGAGTACATCGGCGGTGGCGTCCGCAAATTCATCCAATGCATGCGTCAACCGGCGCGCATAGCTGCTGCCGATTTCGGTTACCAGAACACCACGCCCCGTTCGTTCAAAAAGCACCACGTCTAACCAAAGCTCTAAATCGCGAATGTGCCGACTGACAGCCGCATGGGTTACAAACAGCTCGTCTGCAGCACGTGAGAAGCTTTCATGGCGGGCGGCGGCTTCGAATGCGCGCAATGCATTCAATGAGGGCAGGCGGCGATGCATTAGGTTTATCCGTCGTTAAATTTTGAAATTTTACAAGCGCATGCAGATAGACATGTAACAAAATGTTACACGAAGCATAGGAAATTGCCGTTTGTCTGACAAGGCCGAAACATGCACATTCAGCTCAACAATAAGCAAAGGAGATACGTCATGTATCAGACACTTTTTGAAGTCATCGACAGGATCATTACACGCGGCCCCTTCGGCGGCACGAAACAGACGCAGCAGTCCTTTAGAGCTGAGCCTCGCAATGGCGAAAAGACTCGTTCTTAACTGCCCTGGATGTGATGTTTTCCTGAATTAATTCGGCAAGCGCAAGTTTGCCGAATTTTCATTTAAGAACAGGGGCCTATCTATGAATATAGGGATGCTAAATTCTAATTCTGTGTTTTGTAATTAGATCGCCCTAACCCCAATTCATTCTGTCTCATGGATTCTGGAACAAAATCCGGTTAGTCATGGGATATGAAAATCTCCGGCTTTGATCATTTTGTGCTGACGGTTGCGTCGATTGACAAAACTGTGGCGTTTTACGAACGCGTGCTCGGCATGCAGGCTGAAACCTTCGGTGAGGGGCGGATGGCCCTGAAATTCGCAGATCAAAAGGTCAACCTGCATGAAGCCGGCAGGCCCTTTTCGCCCCACGCAAACGATCCGGCTCCCGGATCAGGTGACTTTTGCCTGATTGTTGATGATGTGGCCGCCGCCAAGACGCATATTCAGGCATGCGGCGTGGTTGTCTCTCAAGGTCCGGTCGCACGTACTGGCGCACAAGGGTCTATTACGTCGATCTATCTGCGTGATCCTGATGGCAATTTAATCGAGCTTGCCCAATATGACTGACCGATCACAACTTGTCCTCCTGGACCCGGCGCAAATGTATGAGGCGGACCGGTTGACGATTGAAGCGGGAACGCCGGGTCTGGAATTGATGGAGAATGCCGGGCGTGCTTGCGTGCAGGCGATATCAGAACGTTTTAAACTGGGTAAAGTTGCGGTGTTATGCGGGCCTGGGAACAATGGTGGCGATGGTTTCGTGATTGCCCGCCATCTGGCAAAAGCAGGCTGGCAGGTGGCTCTTTATCTGTTGGGTGATTTAAGCAAGCTCAAAGGCGATGCCGCTGTGATGGCAGGTAAGTGGCGCGGAAAAACTGCGACGCTTGCTGACGCTTCTGTTACGGGCAGTGATCTGATTGTGGATGCTCTGTTTGGAGCCGGGTTGGATCGCGATATTACCGGAGAAGCAGCGGCCCTGATTGGCGATATAAACGCATCGCAAGTGCCTGTCATGGCTGTGGATATGCCAAGTGGTATTGATGGACGGACAGGCGCAGTGCGCGGGGTAGCGTTTGAGGCAGCGTTAACTGTCACGTTCTTTCGCAAAAAGCCTGGTCATTTGTTAATGCCCGGGCGCGGGTTTTGCGGGGAGTTGGTGGTTGCTGATATTGGCATTGATGCAAGTGTTTTGACGAAGATCGCCGCCCAACCTGCTGACTTGACTCATGAAAATGCCCCTGAACTCTGGCGAGCCGATTTCCCCACCCCGCGTTTAGGGGGGCACAAGTATGGCCGCGGGCACGCGGTGTCTGTTTCCGGGCCGATGGCAGCCACAGGCGCGGCGCGGCTGGCAGCTATGGCTGCCTTGCGGTGTGGTGCCGGTTTGGTGAGCGTAGCGTCTCCAGGCAATGCGCTGGCGGTGAATGCCAGCCATCTCACGGCAATCATGCTGGCCCGTGCTGATAATGGCGAAGATTTGGCTTGTATCCTCGATGACCGGCGCAAAAACGCTGTCGTTATCGGACCAGGGTGCGGGGTAGGTGGGGGAACGCGGGACAAGGTGCGTGCTGTGCTCGCTTCGGGCGCAGCGACGGTATTGGATGCAGATGCACTGACATCGTTTGAGCCGCACCCGGACGCGTTGTTTGAAGCGATTGCTGAACATGTTGAAAGGCCCGTTGTTCTCACGCCCCATACGGGCGAATTCACGCGGCTTTTCAATGATCTATCCAATGATGATGACTCAAAATTGCAAGCCTGCCGCCGCGCTGCCACGACCAGTGGCGCTGTTGTTGTGCTCAAGGGCCCTGATACGGTCATTGCAGCTGCCGACGGGCGCGCGGTGATCAATGCCAATGCGCCGCCAACCCTTGCAACAGCGGGTGCCGGCGACGTTCTGGCGGGTATGATTTGTGGTCTGCTTGCCCAGTCCATGCCGCCATTTGAAGCGGCGTGCGCTGGCGTATGGCTTCATGGCGCTGCGGCAGATGCCTTCGGCCCCGGCCTCATTGCCGAAGACATCATTTCCATGCTCCCCGCCGCTCTGCCTTTGGCGTTTGAGGGCGTTCGCGAATAGCAGCTATCAAACGCTTTAACGGTTGTCGGATTGGTCTTGCCGTTTTTGTTTTTGTTCGATTTTTTGTTTGTCTTCACCCAAAGCGCCTTTGCCTTGGAATTCAAAGACCTTGCGCAAAAAGCCTGGTGCAAGGGCTGATACCGGGTTAATTTGCACTTGTGGTGACGCCATCGTGCCACTGAGGCCGAAGGTTAGCCCGATCACCCCTTCATCCTTGCCGCCGGCAATGATTGTGCCGAGCAAGGGCACGTTGGAGAAGGCTGAATTTAGCCCATATGCAGGGATCAGTGTGCCACCGATAGACAATCTGCCATCAGCTTTACGGATCGAGCCATGGGCAAGGGCACCGACAGCAGGGCCTTGAACACTGGCATCGCCAATACGCACAAAGTCCTGATCTACTGCGAACGGCAAAGTGAGCTTGTCGAAATCGGTGCGCCCTTGCTGGTTAGTTTTGCCCGTGCCTTTTTGGTTTTTCTGGAACTGAGCGAGGTTACCCTCATTGGCAATGTAAAATTTGCGGATAGTGAGGTCGCCGCGGCGGATCGTGCCTTCTCCGGGACGGCCCAGATTGGCGCGGAAATCAAGCCGGCCACCGTTGATCTTGGAGTACAGGTTTGCGGCTCGCAACGCCGCACCGCCATTGCTGGTTTTGAAAACCATATCTCGGGAGGCATCGCCTCGCGGAGCAATGTTCAAGTTCATCGGCGCGCCATCTTCAAATTCACCGTCCAACTGCATGGACACAAGTGCCTCTCCATAGGTCGAAGCAACTGCCTTTACCTTGCGGATATGCCGGTCGCGAAAGGCGTATATTGTGTCAAAGCTGGCTTTGATTTCGGTTTTGTCGTCGCTTGCCGGGGTGATATGGCCCGTGCTTTCAGCAAACAGACCGGCAATCATTGGGCGGGCATCAAAGGCCCGGCCTTTCACATCTAGGCGCAAAACACCGGATTTATCGCGCACCGCTGTAAGCCCCATAACGTTGAGGCGACCGAGCTTTACAGTCGGCAGTTTGGCGAGCAACATCTCACCGGTGTTTTTCAGCGAGATTGATCCTTTGATTTCCAGGTCGGAACCAGAAAGGCTGAGTTTGGAAATCTGTGCTCTTTTGGGGTCGGAAAGATCAATATCAAATGTCGCTTTGGTGCCCTTTTTGGGACCATAACGCCAGTGAATCGAGGCGAGCTGCATTTTTGCACGCGACAAATCAGAGGTGATGCGCGCTTGGGTGATGTTTGCACCTTTGCCGCTGCCTTCGAGCTTCATGACAATCGGGCCAGTGAGAAAACGTGACAGGTCGAGCCCGAACTTACTGCGGGTTTTGGCATCAAGGGTGGTTTCCAGGGTGAACGCCTGGAGGTCAACCGGGGAAGTCTTGCGGGTCCAGGCGAGTTTCGCCGGAATGCCATCAAGTTTGATTTTCCCCTTTGCCTTAAGACCATCGGTGGTAATGTTCACATCAAGATCGCCATTGCTCACGTCAAGGGCTCGGAAGGCGTTCTTCAAGCCGAAATTTGTAAGCTTCACATCCGCTGAAATCTTGATCTGATCGCGTGGCACATCGGGTATCATCGGCATCTTGAGCGAGAGTTTCATCAGGGCGCGGCCGCTGGCATTATTGGCTTTGAAATCAGCACTTGATGCCATTTTGAGGGGCGGCTTGTCGGCCATTTCCAGCAGGGCCGCAACATCCGAGCTGATATCGACCAGCAAATCACCCTGGCTTACCGGGTCTGCGAGTTTGGTCATAAACATTCGCCCGCCAGTAACCTCCAGCTTATTGCCACCCGAGGCGGGAATAACACCACGCAAGTTGGTCAAATCCATGCTGTCGCCGCGTATGGCAATTTCGCCAGACAGGTTCTGCACGTCAGGTTGGCCGGGGAAATATGCTGCGGTGATCCCGGAAAACTTGAACTTGGCGTTGATCAGGTTCTCTGGAATTGGTTTCTTTTGCAGAATGGCTGCTGCCAGAATTTCACTTGGTAAATTGAGCTGGAAAGTGCCTTCCGAAATGGTGCCCGCGCTCACGTTTTCGGTGATCCAGGCGCGCGCCAATGGGGCAACAATTGGCGGCCACAATTTGTTGGTCATTTTGAGCGGCATGTTTTGCACCCGCCCGGAAACCTTCATGGAGATCGCTTCATCGCCTTCAGCGAACACCCCGCGCATACGCACACCAGAACCTCCTGACATGATCAGGATATCGTCGGCATTCACCACGCCTTCCTCGACGAGAACATTTCCAGATGTATCAATGCGATCAATGAAATGAGGATTATCAGCTGCTGCGTGTCCCTTTTTCAAGGTATTGCGCGCGTTCATGGTGAAGCCGATTTTCTCGACATTGCCACTTTTTCCCCAAACCGGCAGGAAGCGCCCAGTTAACGAAGACTGGCTGCTGCCAGCAGAAATAGTCGAATTCTCCAGCCGCAAAGCCTTGGTTTGTGGCTCCCAAACCAGTTTCAGCACTCCGTCATCAACATCTACCGGTTTTGAGAGGAAGTCAGGAAAGTTCACCTGTCCTCCGGCAGCTGTAAGTTCAGCATTGGCGGATTTGACCTCGCCATCGCCTTGCAACTCGATATTGACCTGGCCTGAAAGTGGCAATCGAACCTGGGTGAGCTGTGACAGCACAAATATTTTTTTGGAAAGATCAGCCGGTACC
>CAJQND010000187.1 GCA_905479595.1 uncultured Hyphomicrobiales bacterium | reverse complement strand
CCATGCCAGGTCGCAAGTGCGCCGACTTGCGGAACACCTCGTACTTCCCGCTGGAGAGAAATTATTTGAAGCAGGCGATCATGGAAATGCGCTTTACATCGTCGTTGCGGGTTCGCTGGGCGTTTATGTGCCGGGGCCTGGGGGTGCGCTTCGCTTGATCGCGTTGGTGCGTCCCGGCGAAACGGTGGGCGAAATGAGCCTGATCTCGGGATTGCAGCGCTCCGCAACGGTTATTGCGATCCGGGATACTGAAATGCTGCGCCTCTCCAAGGGCAAGTTTGACCGGTTGGTTGGGTCACATCCAAAACTGGCGCAAGGGCTGAACAAACTGCTTGTTCACCGGTTACGTCAAGTTTCAGGCGGCAAGGCGACCCATATCGAGCCAAAGGCAATGGCGTTCTTGCCAGCCACACCAGGCGATGACGCCCTTTCATTCGCCCACGGGCTTGCGGACGGAATGCGTGCAGTTGGAAAAACTGTTCGCATCATCACAGATAGCGACATCTCGAAATCCAGCAAATGGTTTTCCAAGGTGGAAGCGGAAAACGATTTCCTGTTCATGTGTGCTGAAAAAGAGCATTCCGGCTGGTGGGCGCTTTGTACAAGACAAGCAGACCGGGTGATGATTGTCGCCAATGCAGGCGACCCGCGCGCCAGCGTGTTGCCACCAGAACTGCTTCAGCAGCGTTCTGATCATCAATTACTTGATTTGGTGCTCATTCACCCGGCGGAAACCAAAATGCCCGCAGGGACAAGCGCGTGGCGCGCCAGGCTACCCGTAAACCGTCACTTTCACATCCGCCAGGGCAATGATGGTGATCTACAACGCATGATACGCCTCATAAGCGGCCACAGCGTCAGCATTGTGCTTTCCGGTGGCGGCGCACGGGCGTATGCGCATGTCGGCGTTATCAAGGCTTTTCATGAAGCAGGTATACCCATTGATTTTATTGGTGGTACATCAATGGGTGCCATCATCGGAGCGTGTCTGGCGTCGGGCTGGAACATGCAAGAACTGGAAGACAATGTCCGCAAGGCGTTCGTGGATTCAAACCCACTGGCCGATTACACCTTGCCGCTGGTTTCGCTTGTTGGCGGAAAAATCGTTGTGAAACGCTTGCGCGCTTACCTTGGTGATGTGGAAATCCCAGACCTCTGGTTACCCTATTTCTGCGTGTCATCGAACCTTACTAATGGCGAGATCAATGTCCACGAAAACGGTGATCTTGTCGACGCCTTGCTGGCAAGCATCGCCCTGCCTGGCGTGTTGCCGCCCCAAATTACCAAACATGGCGTATTGGCCGATGGCGGAATTTTGAACAATTTGCCTGTTGATGTGATGCGTGGACGCCATCGCGGTCCAATCGCTGCGGTCGATGTGGCCAGAGATCACGCGCTTTCACCAGAGGACCTTAACCGGGAAATTCACGCGCCGGTTTTTCGACGCTTTTTTCGCCCGCCCATTGTCAGCATCCTTATGCGTGCCGGAACCATTTCGCACGAAGAAAACAACCGTCAGCGCAGTGAAATCGCCGATATTGTGCTGCAACCTCCGCTAGGCAATGTCGATATTCGCGACTGGAAGGCATTCGATGCAACGGTTCAACAGGGCTATGACTATGGTCAACAAATACTGGAAGAGCACGCCGATACCTTTGCAAACCCAAAGCGGATCGCGATCACCTAGCTCCGCTGGTTAAACTTCGTCGTAAGGCACGACCCATGGTTCTGCCTTGCCCGCCTCTTCCCATTCCTCCCATGCAGGAAGTGCGGTCATCGCATTTGTATACGTCTGAACAGCCGGGTGATCGCTTAACTGATAAATCGCCAGTCGGTTTACCACAGGTGCATACATGGCATCCGCATTGCTAAACGGACCGAAAAGATAAGGCCCGCCGAATTCGGCCAGGCATTGCGTCCACATTTGCTCAATGCGCGCAACGTCCTTGAGCACAGCAGCGCTCACATCAAGTGGTGCCGGCTCACGGCGCATATTCATCGGACACGCTCCGCGCAATGCGTTGAAACTTGCGTGCATCTCGTTTGCAACTACCCGCGCCTTGGCGCGCGCCTTACGATCGGCGGGCCAAAGTCTGGCTTCAGGAAACCGCTCGGCAAGGTATTCAAGAATAGCCAGAGATTCCCATACAGCCAACTCTCCATCTTTCAATACCGGCACCCGCATCACTGGAGAAATATCCATATATTGCGGGTTTTCGCCTTCTATATCGGTCAATGGGATCACCGTTTCATCGAAGGGAATTCCCGCAACACGCATGGCAATCCATGGCCGGAAAGACCATGATGAGTAGTTCTTATTACCGATAAAAAGATGCACGTTTGCCATGGGTTCAGTCTTTTTTCTCTATCGCGCCGCCGGCCTCTTTCCAGGCTTTAAAGCCGCCGCTGAGATTAAGCACCGGCTTCATACCCATATCCTGAGCGGTCTTGGTTGCAAGCAGGGAACGCATGCCACCAGCACACATAAATACATAGGATTTATCCTGTGCGAACACCTCTTTATGGTACGGGCTTGCCGGATCTATCCAAAATTCCAACATCCCACGCGGTGCGTGTATTGCACCGGGAATGCGGCCATCGCGATTTAATTCGCGAATATCGCGAATATCCACCAAAACCATATCATTCCGGTTTGCGAATTCGAGCGTCTCAGCAACAGAAATAGATTCAACTTGTTTATCAGCACTTTCACATAATGCCTTGTAACCAGTGGTGATTTCCTGTGTCATTTCCATAAATCCCTGTTTCGCTACGTTAAAACTCATGCCATCAGCCATTTGCATAGCCGGTTTTCGGCAGATACAGAAGTATCGTTTTAAATGTTTGATTAAAAGTCGAGAAAATTCCCGCTGCCCCAATTCTCACTTGGACAGGACAGCGGGAACTTCTTGATCAGATGTCATTTTCTGGAACCGGAGGCAAAAACAGAAGTTCCACACCTGAATGTGTTGCAAGCCCGAAAAAAGAAACGACCCCGGTTCCAGCATTTGGGTGAAACGCCGGTTGCGAAGCCTACACATCGGAACGATGCAACTTTAGTACTATGCCGCAACCCAAGACGTGTTTCTTGCCTGAGAAGGAAATCTTTCGTTCGTCACGGCCTTTTTAGGTATTGCATTGATTAGAATTGCCAAATCGGAAATCTTTGTCGTTACAGCGTAATAAAGATGTATTTTTTTTAAATATTTTAAACAATCAATAGTGTCATAACTCGTTTAACGGCAAACTTCCGGTATGCTTGGAAGAATGAAATTGCGAAAAGAAAGCAATCAAGCCACCTTATAGCGACTACCCGGCGCTGGTGGTGACACTGCGTCACCGGCGAAACATTGAGCAATACGCATCCATTCTGTTGCAATTGCGCCCTTTATGCTGAGTGACGTGTCCTTGAAATTCCGGGTTTGGGCGACAACTTGTGCAAATTCAGCTGCGCTGCCGGAAATCCGGTTTCCTCCCCCTTCCTCACCAAATCTCCATTCCTCTCCAGAAGGAGCTTTCAGAACCAGTTGCGGCATGCATTCAGGGACTTCGAGACCATTGACCTTATAAGCCCACCCGAATGTGTTCACGCCGAGAACTATAATGTTGCGGATGCGATCTTTTTCCACTCGTTCCAGCCCGAGCAAATCGAAAATTTCCTGACCATGAGCCCAGGTTTCCATTTGCCGCGCGGTAATCGAAGAGCGCACCGACATGTCAGGCCCAGCCCATTGTACCCGCCGTTTAGGGTCAAGTTCAGCCCATCGGTGCGCCATATCGATGTATTGTTTCCGCCAGGCATCGCGCAATTCTTCGCCACGCAGCGAAATCAGCCCATTTTCCGCCTCGCGCAACCCCTTCATTCCACCTTTTGCCATAACGATGGCGAGTTGAGACTGAAAAATGTCCGGTTCCGTAAGCGACTGGTCGGCCATAACGTTCCAGAAATGCAAATGCACGAGAACATCATTCACCGTCCAGTTCTTGAACTGGGTGGGTTTTTCCCAGTGCTCACCGTGCAAATTCGCAACTGCATCGTGTAACGCTTCGCATTCTGCAAGAAAATCCAACGCTTGTTCCATCACGTTTCTCCTGCCCGCTTGTTGCGAGATCAAGCGGTTTCGGCAAACAATTCGCGACCGATCAACATACGGCGAATTTCACTGGTCCCGGCACCAATTTCATAAAGCTTGG
>CAJQND010000186.1 GCA_905479595.1 uncultured Hyphomicrobiales bacterium | reverse complement strand
TGCGTACCATTTTTTCCCTGCGCACGACCATCCACAGATATAACAAGATCGCGGCACCAATGGATCGAATGCCTCCCTGCAGCGCGGGCGCAATGCTCTGGACGGCGATTTTGATTGAAATCTGTTGAAGTCCCCAACTGGCGCAGAGAATGATCAACAGGACAATGGCTTTGATATCGATTTTTGTTGGGTTAGCGGTCATGATTAACCTGTCAACCTTGACGGATCTGTAAAAAAGCAACCTTAATAAGGACGTGCGCTGAGTTTGGTGCGGGAGCGCGGCTGCCAATCGCCATCCGGTGGCGGTGTGGGTATCAGCATTCGTTAATAACCAGATTGTTTGCCGGTCATTTTTTCTATCTCGACCTTGATCACCGCCGTTGCCTTGACCTTGTTTTCGGGAAACGCGAACGTTTTGTCGGAATACTGGGCCATGATGATGCCAAGCGCCTGGCGTTTCAGTTCCAGTCCTTCGACTATCGACGCCTTTCCAAATCCGATAACACTCTGAAACTTCATGCTCCAATTGCATGCGTCGACATCCTTTTGCGCTTCAACAGCAACATCGAACTCAACACATACGTTCGGGTTTTCTTTAAGGATGTCAATTTTTCGGCCTTTCAACGCGCCATGGAAATAAAGCGTATTTTCCCGGTAGCCGAAACTCAGGGGAACCACGTAGGGTCTTTCCCCGTCGACCATCCCAAGCCTGCACACCGTCGCTTTCTCAATAATTGCGTTGATGCCTGACGCATCCGAAACCGCTTTGCCTTTTCGTCTCATGGTAAAGGATCCCTTTCCATCGATTGTTTGCCAACACCCACCGAATCTGATCATGCAGCGTTCCAATGAGGGCTCCTTGATACAATTTTTCAGGGAATAATAACAGACGTAAAAACCATGATCTTGTATCAATACAGAGCGGCTCCACCGCGCCCTTTCCGCTGGCCAGGGGGGGCGGATCCGGTTTTCTGATCAACCGCATCCCTGTATACGGATAGCGTGCGTTGGAAAATTCGGGGCCAGGTATAATGGGATGCAATTTTTTCGGCTTGGGGGTCGACAACATCCGGAGAATTTCTTACCACCGCCATCATGTCAAGAATGCGTTGGCATAACGCATCTTCCAACTGGGCCTCGTCTTTTCGATAGGGCCGGTCAATGGTTTCAAGGGGCGGCAGTTGAATCAGATCGATCGTCTCTCTGCTTGCATTCCCGAAGATCTCATCGAAACCGGATAATTCGGTGGTGATGATCCGGCAGCCGGATGCCAAGCCTTCAAAGAGCACCAGGGGTAGACCTTCAAAAAATGAAGGCAGCACCTGGACATGGGCTTTTTTCATCAGTCCCGATAATTGATGGTGGGTCACATAACCATGGTTGGTAACCTTTCGGCCCAATTTTTCTGCGAGGTCAATGCAGTGGTTATACTCCTGTCCCTTGCCGCTTCCCGCCATGTGCAGGTGCCAGTCATGGTGCTCGATTTTAGTCAGTGACCTCAGCAGCCAGGGAACGCCCTTGCTACGATTGAATTTTCCGGCATAGAGGATATGAACGGTTCCCGCCGGTGATTTCGGGCTCCGGGTAAACATCGTTTGATCATATCCGCCACCGACAACGATAATTTGATTTAATGGGATGCCATACAGACGATGGATATTCCTTTTCTGATCGTTTGTCAGCGCAATGATCTTGTCCAGGCCCCGGCAGTAGCGTTTTACGAAACGTCTTAAATGCGGGCAATTATTGTATTGTCTCAGTTCCGTGCCGTGGCAGGTTGCCACGATGGGAATCGTCGGAAAAAGTTTTTTTACCAGGGCCGAAAGTAAAAAAAGGTGATTCGTGTGGATGATATCCGGATTAAACTGGTTGACTGCATCTTCTAGCACATGGGTGAACGCCGACTTATAGGAAGTCAGGCGTCCGCCTTTCAAATCTTTGAACAAAGAGCTTTTATAGGGCATCACATCCGACATGCCGGTAACAGGGAAATTGAGCGACTCCGATTCAAAAAAAACGCAGGCGCCTTCGGTTTGAGGCCGATCCTTCAAGGATGGAATATTGCCAGCCGGGACACCGGCAACCCGGTAATTTGAAAACCCGTGTTTCTGAGATTCTCTGATCATCGCTTCAAGATAGATCCCACTTCCGGTCATTTCCGGTCTCTGTCCGATCACATGCAGTATTCTAAGGTGGCTCATATGCGGGACCGTCATCCTTAACCTTGTCAGCAAGAGGTTCAATGGTTTTAAAACGCCGATAGGCCAGTCGCCACGTTTCGGATCGTTTGGTTCTCCGTGTCGGCCACTGGAAGCCAAAATGGCCGCATAAACGGCAAAATGCGGACATCTGGTCCGACAACGTGTCGGCGTCATCCGGTAGCTCATTCCTCCCCAGTTGGTAACCAAAGATCCGGTCGATCCCACCGGCTACGGCGCACATGTAATACCCTGAAGGCGTTAATCCTAAACCGCACTCTTTTATGATGCGGCAACCGCAGGTGTAGTCGGAGAATCGGTTAAAACGCGTATCGACAGGTGCCACATTAAACGGCCTAAATAGATTGACGCGCGAAGACTTCAGCGTACTTTTTAGCGTGATCGCGTCAGGCAGCTTCTCCAGCACCCGATGAACGCGATTCCCGAAGAAATTGGTTCCCAGCACCAGCCTTACAGAAGGATTATACGTCTTCTGATAATTGATCAACAGGTCGATAATGTCAAAAATACGATTGTGAAGGGTTGGCTCTCCGCCCAGAATACGGATACGTTTCCAGGCGATCTTTTTTTCAATGCTCTGCTTGATAAAGGCCTCTACACCGGCGACAGGCATTTCCAGATTACTCGGGGCCTGCGTGCATGAACGATTGCAGTTTATGCATGTCAAGTTGCACTGGTAAGTGATGTCGATCTCAATGAAATTGCGGCTGGGATGAAACTGCCTGCCGAACCGGTTAGCGACAAAAGATTGGGCACGAATAAACTGGTAAGCATCTGAGAACAAACGCGTTGCTGTGATATTGCGATGGCGGCGGGGTGTTTTCAAAAGCTGCGTTCCTCAGTCCGGACATAGCCGCTTCGTTTTTTGTGGGTCCAGTGCGAGCCAGGGCCAATCGATGGCGCCCTGTGGATTCAACAGGTCGACCAGGCCGGGATCGCGCATGTCATTCCAGATGAATTTTTCGAAGACAAGTTCCGGGGACGGGAGCCCAAACGTGACGTGCAGATGCGGCAGGATGTTTACTTTTAATCGGCTTGTGTCGGCGATGGTGGCGATGATATCCCCCAGTGATAAGATAACACCGGGTTTTATGTGATCCAGTGGCCTCGTGTGGGCATAAATCGATATCAACGTATCAATTTCAGGTTGGGTCTTTTTGTGTTGTATAACCACGGCCTGACCCAAATAGTCGGCAAAAATGGATCTGACCACGCCGTCGTGCATCACCGGAATGCGAGTGTCGTGATTGAGGCGACGCACCCGCCCGGAACCATCCCTATACAGGCAAAGGTCGATACCCTCATGCGAGAAATCACGCCGACCCAAATCACCCCACCACTTGTCCGGTGAATCAAAGCGCATGCCTGGACAGAAAAGCCAACTTTGAAAGTCGTCCGGATTAAAGCCGTTTGCCTCAATGAGCATTTCGGTGAAGCGGGTTTTCTTCAGGTCCATGATAATTTCCTGATTCCTAAAAATATTGGCAGACAATTTCTGAGTACCATGAGAAAGATTTCGTCAATCAGACACGTTATTTTTGGCGATAGGCCCGAATTTTTTCAGTATCGGGACACATACCGCATAAATTCCGGCAAACAGCGGCGTGCATACCAGAAGCCAGGCGACGACAGCGTATAGTATCGTTTCAAAAAAGGAAGCGATGGTGCCCCAGAAATCCTGCCGGAAAAGCGCGCTTAACTCCTGAACCGAAAATGGAGGCGGGTCCCCCTGGAAGATGAATGCGCCAAGACTCATAAACGGAATCAACATAAGAATCTGCAGTGGGTAGACCAGATAGTTGAATAGCTGAATAGCGGGCTGGTTGAGTCGCAACACGATGGCGATGGCGGCACAGATCAGGGTCGTCGCCCCCAAAACCGGGAACATCCCGATCACGACGCCGAAGGCGATGCTTAGAGACAGCCGTTCAGGCGAGATGCCTTGCTTGAGCAAGTTCAGGATCGGTCTGCCGATTTTATCACGAAAGAGACGTTTGATCATTGCGGTCCCACCGTCTTGGGCGAATATGTCATTCAGGCGACAACGCGCTGTGGCCATTGCTGGTCGACGTGCGCTCATTTATGCGCTGCACCCTTCCGCGGCGGATTTTAACGTCTGCAAAAACTCTAGTGTCAACCGGTGCAACCGCTTGGGTACACGTAAGAGATATCCCACCCAAACCATGGGCCCCGTGAAGCGCTCGACACTGAGCAAGGTGACTTTTCCGTTTTCTTCGCGAAACTGCCAGGTATGTGAAGCGTTAATTCCCATCTTGCCCCCCTCCCAGACGACCTCGCGTCCCGGATCACAGCTTACAACTTTTGGCTGGACTTTCAATGGGAAAACCAATGGACGAATAACGAAGGTAAAGCAGGTCCCGGCGGAGAGGGCTTCGTCCCCGGAAACGATGCAGCAACTGCGGCAGGCTGTGTTCCAGTCATCCCAATTTTCCATCTGGGAGAACGTTCGCCACACAACGCTCAAGGGGGCGTTGATTTCGATCTCTGCTGTGATCACCATGAAAGTTTCTCCGAACCAGGTTTAGATGTATCTGTTCACGGTGAACCCATATTCAATACATCTTGCCAAGGAAGCGCTTCTAATTTGCATCCGTAGCTATTGGAATCATAATCTCGTTTCGCCTCAAAAACCAAGGCGTAAATGGAGCATTGTATCGGGCCCACAATGGATCGCCATCAATCTTGAGCCCGTTTTCTTTAATCCATGTTTCAAGTTTTAATTTGTTCTTGAGATATCCCTGCTCACTCCAGAAGCCGGAATAACGTACGGCAGCCATCCGTCGACCGGGTACCTGGCGCAGGGTTACCTTGGGATTTTCCGGCTCCGGAAGCGTTTCAAGCGAGTACGAGGCCGGCATCATAAAGCTAACGGCCCACTTATCTTCCATCCGCTGCTGGCCCACAGGCGCCGTCATTTTAATTTTTTCAGGTTTTGCCTGTTGAGAAACAGGCGCCGTCATCTCAACTTTCTGACGTGATCGATTTTCGCCTGAGATGTAGCCAAACAGTATTTTGAATGCCCTGCTACCAGCATCCTCGAGGCTTCCCACCACGAGGGTTTCGGCAACAATGTGAGGTGTATAGTCACGGATTTCAAAATTGTTGTCTTTTTTGACTACTTCGTATTTGGCTTCTTCGATGGCCATCGTCTCCGTTGCTCCGGTCAACATGGCCGCTATGGCCAGAACAATCAAGGCAGCTCGATTCATAAACGTGCCTCCAATGCCTTTTGTCGTGTTTGAAGTGGAAAAGCAAAGTCTCCATAGAGGCTCAGCCTGTCGATCTGGTTTAACCCCGAGTATTCACTAGCGTGCCGTTGGTTTCGTATTACACATAAACTGACTTTAAAATTACAGCGTTTAATGAAAGAGGCAATGTGGGACGGTTGGCTGTATGGTGGTAGGTGAAACCTATTAACAGGTTGTTGATAAATAGAAGTGATTTACTCTTTTTCCCTTCCGAATTGCGGGAAATCGTTTTTTTACAACAGAAAATAAATCTTTTATTCGTTCATTCAACCCGTTGGCTTGATGTTTTGGCCTGTTTTCAGCATGTCCCACTCTTTTGCAAGGTTGCGGGCGACCTGCCCGGGTGCATGCGTTCGCCTGGAGAGCAGGCGGTATGCCACCGGCACGACAAACAGGGTAAACAGCGTTGCCGACAACACACCGGCCAGAACGACCACACCGATCACCATGCGGGTCTCTGCCCCGGCCCCGGTGGAAAGAATCAGGGGCATGGCGCCGGTTGCGGTGGTGATACCGGTCATCACGATCGGACGCAGCCGAACCTCGGATGCTTTAAGGATGGCATAATCAAACGACTTGCCCCGCTCCCGGAGCTGGTTGGCGAACTCGACGATGAGGATCCCGTTTTTCGCCGCCAGGCCGACCAGCATGACCAAACCGATCTGGCTGTATAGATTCAAGGTGCTTCCGGTGAGGTAAAGTCCAAGCAACCCGCCTGCAATCGCCAGTGGCACCGTCAGCATGATCACAATCGGGTTGATATAGCTTTCAAACTGGGCGGCCAGGACAAGGAACACCACCATGATCCCCAGCAGGAAAACGAATATAATG
>CAJQND010000185.1 GCA_905479595.1 uncultured Hyphomicrobiales bacterium | reverse complement strand
TTTTGTGACCAGCAAAGACCCGGCCCGCACTCCAACGCTTATGTCATCTGTGATCAATAGTGCATTGTCCAGAAACACTGCGGCGGCCCCTGTACCAAAAGATATGGCGCCGGTGGTGTGTAAGGGCCGCCCGCCTTACCGGCTCGTGCAGCCTGGGATCATGACGGAAGCCTGGGGTATTGCACTCGGCAAATTTCCCAAAGGCAGTGATGCCCACAAGATTATGGTCAACCGGCTAATGGCGGGGCGTAATTTGATTTCCGGTGGGCGCGGTGCTGTTATCCAGATGCCGGATCGCACTGGTTTTCTTGCTGTAATTGGCCGGCTTGAGGCTCCGCAAGCTGATACATTATGTGGCCAGCTCCGTAGTCAGGCCACTATTTGTCAAATTCTGTCGCCTGAGGTTTTTGCCGAACTCGACAGGGAAGACAAAAAGGTAAGAGCGGCGGAAAGAGCAAAACGAAAGGCCCAAAGGGCCGCCCGCCGTGCCAAGCAGAAGGCCGCGCGAAAGAAGAAAAAAAAGAAAAACAAAAAGAAGAAGAATTGACCCAGCACGTAGCGCAAGGCACGTTCATCATTTGTCAGCAAGAACATTAGAAGGTCACCCATGGGCGAAACCCAACAGCCAATTCCACTCTCGGTGATCACAGGATTTCTCGGTGCTGGCAAAACAACATTGCTGAACCGTTTGCTGAAAGACCCGGCAATGGCTGGCACGGCCGTTATCATCAATGAATTTGGTGAGGTCGGCATTGATCACTTGTTGGTCGAGACAGCCGATGAAAACATCATGGAGATGTCTTCTGGTTGTCTGTGTTGCACAATTCGTGGCGATCTCATCGATACGCTGGAAGATTTGATGATCCGCCGAGATGAGGGCAGAATTTCTTCGTTTGACCGTGTGGTGATTGAAACAACCGGGCTGGCAGACCCGGCACCCGTTTTGCACACCATTATGAACCACCAATGGCTTGTGACCCGCTACCGGCTGGAAAGCGTCATTACGCTGGTGGACGCGGTCAATGCGGAAGCAACCCTGGATGCTCAGGAAGAAGCGGTAAAACAGGTGGCGGTCGCAGACAGGCTGGTACTGACCAAGACCGATTTACTGACGGGGTTGGACGGCGAACAAAAGCTTGGCCGGTTGGTGCAGCGCTTGCGCAAGCTGGCCCCAGGTGCGCGTATGCTCGATAATTATACCGGCGAGGCCGTCCCTTCTGTGCTGTTTAACGCCGGGTTGTATGATCCGTTCAGCAAAACGTCCGATGTGATGGCCTGGCTATCGGCTGATGCATTTGAAACGCCTGCGCGGCGCACGCGCAAAGACGGGCACGACCATCATCATCACGACACCAATCGGCATGATGAACATATACGCGCATTTTGTGTCACCACAGATGACGCAATTTCAGCAATGTCGTTTGATTTGTTTCTGGAGCTTTTACGCGCCAACCATGGACCGAACCTTCTGCGCGTCAAAGGGGTGGTAAAGGTTGAGGAAGATCCCGAACGCCCATTTGTTATCCACGGGGTGCAGCATGTTTTTCACCCGCCCGTTCAGCTTGATGCGTGGCCCGGAAAAGACCGGAAAACACGGTTGGTGATGATCACGCGTGATATCGAAAAATCACAAATCGAAGCTTTGTTGCGGGCGTTTACAGACCGCTCCATGCCAGCATCTCATGCGTTCCGCGATGAAACTCTTTCACTGAAATCAGGAGGGTTACTGGACCAATGAGCGTTACTCTTTATGGCCTCAAAAATTGCGACACTTGCCGCAAAGCGTTGCGTGAGCTGGAGGATGCCGGGATTGGCACGCACTTTTTTGATATCCGCTCAGATGGGTTAAGCCATCAGCACGTTGCGGGATGGGTAGCAGCTGCCGGAGTGGATGCTGTGCTCAACAAACGCTCGACAACATGGCGTAATCTTCCCGATTTGCTGAAGGAAAATGTAGAAACTGAACATGGTGCGATCAGCCTTATGTCGCAGCACCCGACGCTTATCAAACGTCCGGTTATCGAGGTCGTAGGCAAGGCTTTGATTGGCTGGAATTCTAAAACCAAGGCGGCACTTGGCGTTAATTCTTGAGTTATGACGTTTTACGCACATCAAAAATAAAAACGCCATCGGATTCAGCCTGATGCACAAGTGTGTTGCCGCTTTCGTTGCAATAATGGGGTACATCAATAACGGCTGCCGGGTCAGTGGCCTCAATGCGTAACACTTCGCCAGGAGACATGGATTGCAGGCGTTTGCGGGCTTTTAAAACCGGCAAAGGGCACAGCAGACCGCGAACATCGAGGGTTTCTTGTGTGGCGGCCATGTTCTTTAATGCTCATGAGTGGCGGAATTGGCACCAAATTGCCGTACAAACACCTGCATGTCTATGAAAAATAAGTCAGAATGCAAATATGAAGTTTAAGGTACCGGAGTCGCAAGGTTTCTGGTATACCATATACCGAACTCTGCGAAGATGAGAAAGTATGCTCGCTAATGAATAAGCAAAGTCCAAGTTCATCATTCACACCAAAACGCCCCGGGCGTGGTGCAGGTGATGGTAAGCGCAAGGCCCGTGGCTTTCCAAAAGGCAGACAGATAGAACCCGGCGCTCTTGAGGAAGTGCGCGCACTTTTGGGTGATGCGCCCCGTCGGCGTGATCTGTTGATTGAGCATTTGCATTTGATCCAGGACCAATATGGGCAATTATCTGCCCGGCATCTGGCCACCCTTGCCCATGAGATGAAAATGGCGATGGCCGAAGTTTATGAAGTCGCCACGTTCTATGACCACTTTGACATTGTGAAAGAAGGCGAAGAAGGTCCCGCCGATGTTACCATCCGGGTCTGTGAATCCATCTCATGCGCGCTTGCCGGGTCTGAAGACCTGATTGAAGACCTCAAGAAAAAAGCCGGTAAGGACGTGCGCGTTGTCCACGCTCCATGTATGGGCCGGTGCCATTGCGCGCCTGCCGCTGCCGTTGGCAAAAATTATTTGGATAATGTTACCGCGGAAACGCTACTCACCGCAGCGCAAGCAAAAGAAGTCTTGCCGACAATTCCCGATTACCAAAGCTATGACGACTATGTGGAAGAAGGCGGTTATAAAACACTCAAGTCATTGCGGGATGGAGCCAAAACTCCAGAAGACGTCATTGAGGAATTGCTGGAAGCAGGATTGCGCGGGCTGGGCGGCGCAGGTTTCCCATCTGGCCAGAAATGGAAATTTGTGCGCGCGGGATCCGCGCCACGCTACATGTGTATCAATGGTGACGAAGGCGAACCGGGCACATTCAAAGACCGCCATTACCTCGAACGCCGTCCGCACCAGTTTTTGGAAGGCATGTTGATAGGTGCCTGGGGCGTCGATGCCGCCAAAGTCTACATCTACATGCGCGATGAGTATCCTGCAGTATTGAAAATACTTGCCCGGGAAATTGCGGCAATTGAAGCTGCGGGAATTATTGAAGTTGGATACGTAGAGCTTCGCCGTGGTGCGGGTGCTTATATCTGCGGCGAAGAATCCGCGATGATTGAATCTATTGAAGGCAAGCGTGGCCTGCCACGCCATCGCCCGCCATATGTCGCCCAGGTCGGGCTCTTTGATCAACCAACCCTGGTTCACAATGTGGAAACCGTTTACTGGATGCCGCCAATTCTTGCCAATGGCGCTGAATGGTTCGCCAGCCAGGGCAAGGAAGGCCACAAGGGTCTGCGGTCTTATTCCGTTTCGGGTCGGGTCAAGCAACCTGGCGTAAAACTGACACCGGCAGGCGTCACCATCCGCGAACTCATTGAAGACTATTGTGGCGGAATGGCCGATGGCCATGCGTTCAAGGGCTATCTGCCCGGCGGCCCGTCAGGTGGCATTTTGCCCGCCAGCTTGGATAATCTACCGCTCGATTTTGGCCAGTTGGAAAAACATGGCAGCTTTGTCGGCTCACATGCGGTGGTGGTTTTGTCAGACCAGGACGACATGCGCGATGTGGCGCACAACCTGTTGCGGTTTTTTGCCCATGAAAGTTGTGGGCAATGCACGCCGTGCCGGGTGGGTTGCGAAAAGGCTGTTAAAATAATGGAAGGCGGAGACTGGGACCAGGATCTGCTTAAAGATTTGTCTCAAGCCATGGCAGATGCCTCGATTTGTGGCCTTGGCCAGGCGGCGCCAAACCCGATGTTAAGCGTGATGAAATTCTTCCCCGAGGAGTTGGCATAAACGTGATGGCCGGTACTGAGGTGTCATATGAAATTCGCCAGGCAGTGGCGGCAGACAAGCCGCAGCTTCTGCGGCTCTATGCCGAACTGCAGGCTTATGAATGTGCACTTCATCCCAATCGGGCAGCACCCGACGAAATAACAGAAACACACTGGGCTTTCCTGGAAGATCTGGTTGTGAAACAAGATGGAAAAATCTGGGTCGCAGAAAGTTCAGGCGGCGAAATTCTTGGGTTTCTGCTTGCGCTTTTCGAAGATGGTGAACCATATTTGATAAAGCCTGATCGCCGTTATGGATATGTCAGCGATATTGCCGTATCTGAAAAAATGCGCGGAAAAGGCATTGGCCAGGCGCTCATGGATACAGCGGAAATTCATTTCCGTAAGCTGGGGCTTTCCCAGATGTGTGTGGGCGTTATGTGCGCCAATAAAGCAGGCCGGGATTTTTATATGTCCGGCGGCTTCAGGCCTTATGAAATGACTTATGAAAAACGGCTAGACGATCTTAGCCTGCCAGAGGTGACTTTATGACGAAGAAAACCAGTTTCACCCTAGATGGAAAGACCGTTGAAGCCGGAGATGGCGAAACCATCTGGCAGGTTGCAAAGCGCGAAGGGGTAACAATCCCCCACCTGTGTTGGAAAGATGCCGATGGTTACCGGGCCGATGGAAATTGCCGCGCCTGCATGGTGGAAGTTGATGGCGAACGCACCCTGGCAGCGTCATGTGTGCGGACACCAGCCGAAGGCATGGTCGTAAAGACCGATAGTGAACGCGCGGTCAAATCCCGCGAAATGGTTTTTGAGCTTTTGCTCGCTGATCAGCCTGCCCATGAAGATGCTCATGATGGTGAAGCGCCTTTTTGGAACTGGGCCAATTCAATGGGCGTGGATGTGAGCCGTTTTCCGCAGCGCGCTGCACCCGCACCGGATTCTTCACACCCCGCCATGCGGGTTAATCTCGATGCGTGCATTCATTGTAATCTATGCGTGCGCGCTTGCCGGGAGGTGCAGGTTAATGACGTGATCGGCATGGCCGGGCGCGGCGCAGATGAAAAGATCGTTTTCGATTTTGACGACCCGATGGGCGGATCAAGCTGTGTGGCCTGCGGGGAATGTGTGCAGGTGTGCCCAACGGGCGCGTTGATGCCATCTTCTCTGGTGGACGAAAATGGCAAGGGTGCGCGCACCTTTGACGATGAAGTGCAGTCTGTTTGCCCGTATTGCGGCGTTGGCTGCCAGATCACCTACAAATTACGTGA
Source organism: uncultured Hyphomicrobiales bacterium (assembly GCA_905479595.1). Taxonomy (GTDB): domain Bacteria; phylum Pseudomonadota; class Alphaproteobacteria; order Rhizobiales; family CAJQND01; genus CAJQND01. Next base: position 4,355 of record CAJQND010000185.1, on the reverse strand, counting down.
CGGCGAAATCGCCTGGGTAGATGGCGCGGGTGGCCCGGCCAATCAAAACCGGCTTTGCGTAAAGGGTCGTTTTGGATTTGACTATATTTCGTCTCCGGAACGGCTGACAGTTCCCCTGGTGCGCCGCGATGATGTGCCGAAATCATCGGTGCCTGATCTTGACCCGGCAAATCCGCTGGAAGCATTCCGTGAAGCAACATGGGAAGAAGCCCTTGATATCGCTGCGAATGGCCTAAAAGCGGTGCGCGATGGCGATGGAAAGGGGCGCGGACCAAAAGCAATGGCTGGATTTGGTTCGGCAAAATGTTCAAACGAAGAAGCCTATCTGTTCCAGAAAATGGTGCGTACTGGCTTTGGGTCCAACAATGTCGATCATTGTACCAGACTGTGCCATGCCTCATCAGTTGCCGCACTCATGGAAACAATCGGCTCGGGTGCAGTAACCGCGCCATTCCGCGCGGTGGAAGATTCTGATGTTATCATTGTTATCGGCTCAAATCCGACGACCAACCATCCGGTTGCCGCGACCTATTTCAAACAAGCTGCCAAACGTGGTGCCAAGTTGATTGTCATGGACCCGCGCGGCCAGGCGCTCACCCGCCACGCCACGCATATGCTGCAATTCAATCCCGGTGGCGATGTTTCCATGCTCAACGCCATGATGCATGTGATCGTTGAAGAAGAGCTGTATGACGAGCAATACATTCAGGCCCACACGGATGGATTTGAAAAACTCAAAGAGCATCTGGCTGGTTTTACACCGGAAAAGATGAGCAAGATTTGTGGGATTGCTCCTGATGTTCTGCGCGATGTGGCGCGTACCTATGCCCGTGCGGAAGCGGCAATTATTTTCTGGGGCATGGGCGTTTCCCAGCATGTGCATGGCACCGACAACGCGCGCTGCCTGATTTCTCTGGCGCTGATGTGCGGCCAGACTGGGCGCAAAGGTACCGGCCTTCATCCATTACGTGGGCAGAACAATGTGCAGGGCGCATCCGATGCGGGCCTCATTCCCATGGTATTTCCTGATTACGCGCCGGTGGGTGCACCGGCCAATCTGGAGAAGTTCGAAAATCTCTGGGAAACCAAACTTGATCCCGAACCGGGCCTCACTGTTGTGGAAATCATGGACGCGATCCATGAAGGCGATATTCGCGGCATGTATGTGCTTGGCGAAAACCCGGCTATGTCCGATCCCGATGCCGGCCACGCCCGTGAGGCGCTCGCTATGCTGGACCACCTTGTGGTGCAGGATATATTCCTGACCGAAACTGCCATGTTTGCAGATGTCGTGCTTCCGGCAACTGCCTGGCCGGAGAAAGATGGCAGCGTGTCAAATACCAACCGGCAGGTTCAAATGGGCCGCAAGGCAGTTGACGCGCCAGGAGATGCCCAGCCCGATTGGTGGATCACCCAGGAACTTGCCCGGCGCATGGGTCTCAAATGGAACTATGAAAGCCCGGCGGATGTTTTCGCTGAAATGAAGCATGCAATGCCATCTCTCAACAACATCGCCTGGGATCGCCTGGAAGCCGAAGGTTCGGTCACCTATCCTTGTCTGGCACCGGACCAGCCTGGCGAAGCGATTGTGTTTTCTGACAGGTTCCCCACGGCAACAGGCCTTGGCAAGTTTGTGCCAGCCAATGTTATCCCGCCAGATGAACGCCCGGATGCGGAATATCCATATGTCTTGACCACAGGTCGGCAGCTGGAACATTGGCACACGGGTGCCATGACGCGGCGGGCAACAAATCTGGATGCGATTGAACCGGCTCCGACAGTGCAAATGAACCCGGTGGATATGGAAAAATTCGGGTTTGAGGCAGGCGATATGGCCCGCATTTCTACCCGGCGCGGTGTTATTGAACTGGCTGTGCGGGCAACCACAGATGTGCCAACCGGGGTGATCTTTGTACCGTTTGCCTATGTGGAAGCCGCCGCCAATCTGTTGACCAACCCGGCGCTGGACCCGTTCGGCAAAATCCCCGAATTCAAGTTCTGTGCCGCACAGATTGAACCAGTTGACGAAAAGGCAGATGCTGCCGAATAAACTATTCGCGTGTTGACTGGTTTGCCCCGGTCCGTAAATTGGATGTGCGCATAAATCCTTTGGCCACAGCCATGAAGGTGTGCGGCAATTTACGAGGCACCAGTTTATGAATGTTAACGGCACACCTTACCGATCTATCTGGTTGAATGGCGACGGCGTTTCGGTCGATATCATCGACCAGACACGGCTGCCGCATGAGTTTGAAGTGGTGCGCATGACGTCGCTGGAAGACGCGGCGCATGCAATTGAAATCATGCAGGTACGCGGTGCACCGCTTATCGGCGCGACGGCTGCATATGGGGTGTGCCTGGCGCTGCAGAAAAATTGTTCGGATGAAACCCTGAATGCGGCATTCGCCCGGCTCGCCCGCACCAGACCGACAGCGGTAAATCTGATCTGGGCGCTTGATGTTATGGAAAAAACTCTGCGCGACAAGCCTGAGAAAGACCGTTTCGCTGCGGCGTATGATCTTGCGGCTTTGATCTGCGATGAAGACGTCGAAACAAATAGCGCAATAGGTGATTACGGCCATGCGCTGATTGAAATGCTTGCCATTGAGAAAGGCGGCGAACCGGTCAATATTCTCACCCATTGCAATGCTGGCTGGCTGGCCACGGTGGATTGGGGCACCGCCCTTTCGCCAATCTATAAGGCCCACGGCGCAGACCTGCCCGTTCATGTTTGGGCAGACGAGACGCGGCCGCGCAATCAAGGTGCCTCGCTTACCGCATGGGAGCTTGGCCAACATGGTGTGCCCCATACGATCATCACCGATAATGCCGGTGGCCATCTTATGCAGCATGGCAAAGTTGATATGGTCATTACCGGAACTGATCGCACCGCGCGCAATGGCGATGTGGCGAACAAAATCGGCACCTATCTCAAGGCGCTCGCAGCCAAGGATAATGGTGTTCCGTTTTATGTGGCCCTGCCGTTTTCAACTATCGACTGGAATGCCAGGGACGGGGTGCGCGATATTCCCATCGAAGAGCGCGACCAAAGCGAAGTTACTCATATTTCCGGGCGTGCTGCAGATGGCTCCATAACCAATGTTCAACTTTCTGCTCCGGGCAGCGCAGCGGCCAATCCGGCATTTGATGTTACCCCGGCGCGCCTTGTAACCGGATTGATTACCGAACGCGGGGTGAGTGCCGCATCCGAAGCCAGATTGATGGCGCTTTATCCTGACCGTGCGGATAGCTCTCCATGAACGAGAATGATATACGCCGCAAAATCGTCTCCACAGCTCAGGCAATGTCCACCCTTGGATTGTCGCCTGGCAAGTCAGGCAACGTATCGACGAGGTTTGAGGACGGTATAATAATTACGCCTTCTGGCGTTTCATATGATGCAATGGGCACTGATGACCTGGTTTTTGTGAAGATGAATGGGGAGGTAACTGCCCCGCGGCTTAAGCCCTCATCTGAAACGGCGTTGCACTTGGCGGTCTACAAGGCGCATGAGGATGCGCACGCAATTGTTCACTGCCATTCACCTGCGGCAACTGCCCTTGCATGCGCCCGTGAGCCTATTCCGGCATTCCATTACATGGTCGCGGTGGCTGGTGGAAAAACCATTCCGCTTGCGAAATATGCCACCTTTGGAACCGATGAACTAGCCGCCAGCACCGTTACAGCTTTGGAAACTGCCAATGCCTGTCTGATGGCCAACCATGGCCAGATCGCGCTTGGAAAAACCCTCGACAAGGCGCTTTATCTAGCAGGTGAAGTGGAAACTTTATCTGGTGAGTATATAGATGTATTGAAGCTTGGCCGTCCCCACGTGCTTGACGATGAGGAAATGGACCGGGTTTTGGAAAGGTTCAAAACCTATGGTCAGCAAAAAACCTGATAGAATGTGTGTATGAGCAAATTGCCCCTGGAAGAATTTACGTTATCGCCTGACCCGGCAAACCCGCGTTTGTCGCGGAGCATTGATGGTGTCGACCATACTGGTGCGCCGATTGATGTGCCGGTGGTGCATGAACGCACATTGACCCTGTTCCTCAACGGTCAGGAAATTGTCACCATGATGACCATCGGCGATCATCCGGAAATGCTGGCAGTGGGATATTTGCTTAACCAGAATATGCTCAAACCCGACGACGAGATTACCGGCATAGACTATGACGATGATCTTGAAGTGATTGTGGTGCGAACGGCGCGTGAAACCGATTACGAAGAAAAGCTGAAAAAGAAGGTGCGCACATCCGGCTGCGCGCAGGGCACAGTTTTTGGCGATATGATGGAAGGGTTTCAGGCGGCAAGCCTGAACCCGGATGCGCGGCTGAAAACATCCTGGCTTT
>CAJQND010000184.1 GCA_905479595.1 uncultured Hyphomicrobiales bacterium | reverse complement strand
CGCACCGGAGAGCATCTGTTCCCAGGCAGAATGCCGGGATGCCCTCTCAGTGAAAAAGTGATGGCTCAGCTCCTCAAGCGGATGGGAATTGCAAACGTAACTGTGCATGGTTTCAGGTCCGGGTTTCGCGACTGGGTGGGTGAGGAAACAAACTTTCCCCGCGATCTCGCAGAGATTGCACTGGCTCATGTTGTCGGCGATGAGACCGAACGGGCCTACCGGCGTGGGGATGCGCTGGAGAGACGCCGGGAGTTAATGCAGGCATGGGCAGACTACTGCCTGCCAAAGTGAGGCCTGGAGCTCGCTGATTACCAGCGCGGAACCAAGGTTAGTTTCTCGCAGCTGAGAATAGAATGAAGACCTAATGCGTTTTAAAAGCGGACTAGCCAAAAAAGGATACCTGTTTGTGGATCAGGAGGTCGGTGGTTCAATTCCTCCCAACCGTACCCATATTTTCAATGACTTAGATGTATTTCTAACTTCAATTCATTTTTATGAGGTCTAATACGAGGTCTAATCAGAAACGCTGTTCTTCCAAGCAAAGTGCTGTGTTCCCTGCGAACGATTAATCAAAAATCTCGATATTCGAGCATTGGGCCGGCAGCAACTAAAGCGCCGAATCCTCAAAATGTAGCGAATCATCGATCGTGCTAGAATCTTATCACGCTACAATTATTTGGGAGATAGGTCATGGCTGCAGCAATACTTGCTAGCAAAGACGACAAAGATCTTACCAGCATTGAAGCAACAGAACCTGCAGAGACGACTGTGCAAGCGAAAAGGACCGCGATTATTGACTGGGAACAATGCGAAAAATGGGCCGAAATTGCAAAGCGCAACAGGAAGCTCATGCAAAGCACTTGATGCATTCAGTCCTCTTTATCCTGCGGTAATGGATGGCGTGGGCGACGGGTAACCTGCATCCCACCACTATCCATCGCCTTGTAGAGGCGCATCACCTGATCCTTGTTGGGGTTCTCTATATATCTCATCTTTGATGGTGCACTATCATCATCGTCAGCTTGATTATCATGCTCAACTCGTTCAACCTTGCGCTTAAATTGAGCGCCGAGTTTGCTGTCAAATGAAGTTATTCCAGCAATGAAATTACTCGGATCAACTTCACCTATATACTCTTCTCCATAACATGTGGTGGCATCGTAAATATCTTCAGCGGAACGAAGCCCTTCGAGGGGATCAAGTGCCCAAGGTTCCTCGTTTTCATACTCAGGATCATCGTCATCAATGGTTTGCTCGGCGCGCAAAGTAAACGAGCCATCTTCTTCTCGTTCCAAATAGTAGCGCCAGGTCCATTCGGAGCGGGCCATGTTAAAGTCTGAAAACTCGTAAATTAAATGTTTCTTTTCTTGCATCTCTCGCACTCCCGATTTCGCTATCAATCAACAATCCGACTTTTGGAAAGCGCGGCACACGCTTCCTCCTGAGTTCTGTAAACCCCTCAATTTATAACTTTGATTTGGGCGGGCTCGCCAAGTTCAATGAGGCGCGCCTGAAGCAAAGAGAGTGCCAGGTCGTCCATCGCGTAACTCTCATAGAAATAGTCGTCTTGTTGTATCCAAGGATCGGCTTCTTCCAACCAGATGCGGCTCCCGCCCTCAGGGGGCTCCCTGCCATCTACAGCAACATCGCCGAGTGACAACCCTCTCAAAAAGTTATGCACCTGCGCGGAGGGGCCACACGTCCCATAATTATTGTCGTGCTTGACATAGTACGTTATCGGATAGTCCAGCTGATCGAGAAGCTCTTCTTCAGTCTTTGCATAAATGTTTAGCAATAGATTTGTTTTTGGCCAGCACGCATCTTCGATATCTTCGATATCTTCTATACTGGTTATCTGAAGTTCGAAGAAGTTCAGGAACTGCCGCAAGTTCATTTTACTGAATTCGTCCTCAGTCCAGAAACTGAGCTGATACTTGGGCTCTCGCGCCCAGAATTCCATCCCCCAGGCTGGCCCACTATCCGCATAGATAATCCGCTTCACGATCGGCGGCTCAAGCAAGAGCGGCTTGCCAGTATTCAATGCGTACGAAGTTGCCTTGTCTAAAAACGCAGCGGTAATGAGAGACCCCGCCCCCGCAAGAAACTTTCTTCTGGTTACAGACATAAAAATACCTCCATCAGTTCAACGCACTGAGGAGGGCTTATTCCCTGAACTGTTGCCTATTCGGCCACATGCCGCTTTCGCGGAACCACCTTGCCCAGGTTGGCAGGTTGGCGGAGGTGAAACACCTCTCTCTCAATGCTGATCTGAGTCTACCTGAAGATTATTTTTGCGTCAATTCGCATATGCATCCTAGAATTTTCTGGGCTTTCAATGTTGAAATACAAACCCCTCAGGAGTTGCATTGCAGCGAAGTTCCGCTTCGAACCCAAATTAACATGGGACAATTCTCCGGAGACAGACACTGCCGGCCCTTTACTGCCCTTCAAATGGAGTTAGATCATTTTTAGCCATTTCTCCAAAGCGGCCTTTCACAACCGAATTGAATT
>CAJQND010000183.1 GCA_905479595.1 uncultured Hyphomicrobiales bacterium | reverse complement strand
AATGACCCCGGCAAGGTCTTCTTTCAGCGCTTCCAACCGCAAATGTTGCATATCGCGGATTTCAAAAATTGCGTTGAGATGTTCGGCCTGCGCCAAACGCGCTGAGCGCAGCGCTTTATCAAGCCTGCCATCACGCGGCCCATCTGATCCATCAGTTGAATGTTTAGACACCTTGACTACTCACCTGGCTTTATCCATTGCAAGCCGCTCATTTTTTCGCGCCCATTTGGCCTCAATTTTGGACGCTTGAGAAAAATAGCGCAAAATTAGAGTGAAATGCACCCTATATTCGTAACCCATGCTTAACGCACCACCGAATGCCATGAATTGTTCCACTGGCGCGGACGGCATTCCGGCACATGCCAATTAGATTTATTTTAAATGAATGCATAGACAGCACAGCAACCCAGCGATATTATAAATAATATAGTAATTTCAATTAGTTGTATGATTTATAGCGTGCAATTTATACGGGAATTATCTGTTTTGTGATCGGATGTTTCATGAGCCGGAAGTGCATTTTTTCGGCGAAAATGGGCTCTGTTACCGCTGGGAGGATGGCGCAGAAAAGCGCAATCACGGGCCTGGTGCTTTTCGCTTCCCTGTTTGCTTTAGCGCAATCCCCCCTGCGCGCGGCAAATTTGTGGTTGATGGGCGGCATAGGCGCGAGCGGCATTGACACCTATCATATGTATAACGGTATTGCCTATTCGCCGCTCGGTCATCTGCATGAACCAGGTCCCATATTGCGCGCCTGGACAAAAGCCTACCACTTTGCCTACGACACCGAATTGGCACCGGGTTTTACCCACAAGATTGAGGCTCTTGGATATGGCCTGGAAGCTGAAGCCGGGTGGCAACTGGTTGGTGAGGGATGGCGCGCTGCAGCCTTCGCAGGCGTGGCGTGGCGCGATTTCACATTCACCCCACACGATGCGAATAATGCCCTGATTGGCAAAAACTTCGGTGCCAGCATTGCAATTGAGGGAGATTATTTCTTCGATGAAACCAGCGGTATTTCTGCAAATGGCCGCTATGTCACAGGTTTCAACGAAGTTTGGCTTGAGGCCAAATCCATTTACAAATTCAAAGCGGGCGAAATCGCTGGCCTGAGTGTCTCAAGCAGTTTGGGTGAAAACTTCACGATCGCCCGGGCAGGCCCGTATATCGCTGGATACAAGATGAACCTGCCAATGATGGGAGAGACCTATCTGGCCGGTGGCGCTGGGATCGAATGGGACCTACGGCGCAAGAAGATGGGTCCGTACGCAAGTGTGCATTGGGGATTGAGTCTGAATTAGACCGTATCTGGCTTGCCCGCGCCGGGAATTGGTGATCTATCTGCGCGATGAGCGAAAAACGGCACATTCTCATTCTCGGCGGCGCACGGTCTGGCAAATCGGCCTATGGCGAAAGCCTGGCGGCGGCGCATAAAGGCCCCCTCACCTATATCGCCACAGCAGAAGCGCGCGATGGCGAAATGAAAGCGCGCATTGCAACTCACGTAGAACGGCGCGGCGCGCGCTGGAACACAATCGAAGCACCAATTGAACTTGCGGCGACGCTCATTGACGCCGCAAAACCTGGTGCATTTGTTTTGGTTGATTGCGTTACCTTATGGCTCACGAATGTGATGCTGGCAGACGAAGATACACAAGCTGCCACAGATGCACTTATCGAAGCACTGGAAAGGGTTGAAGGTACAGTTGTGCTCATATCCAATGAGGTAGGTTCAGGTATTGTGCCCGAGAATGCGCTGGCGCGGCGCTTTCGCGATATTGCCGGTCTCGCCAACCAGCGCCTCGCCGCACAGTGTGATGAGGTTGTATTGGTGACAGCAGGTCTGCCCTTGGCGCTTAAACCAAGAGGCTAAGTCCAACGGCGCCAACGCACAGCCCAGCCAGAATGTTCAACGTACGCCGATACAGTCGCAACGCCCTTCGGATATCGCGTGCATCCAACTCAGTGCGCCCATCGCCCATCCACGCCAAATCGGCTTTTTGTCCGTTATAGGAACGCGGCCCTCCAAGCCTGATACCCAGCGTAGCGGCCATGGCCGCCTCAGGCCAACCAGCATTGGGAGACAGATGGTTTGGCGCATCGCGGCGCATCGTGGTCAGCACGTGCCTCATCCCTCGCCCTGTGGCAATTGCAAACAACATACCGGTAACCCGGGCTGGCACCAGATTAAGCACATCATCAAACCTTGCAGAGGCCCATCCAAATGCCAGATAACGCTCAGATTTGTGCCCGATCATGCTATCACATGTGTTCACTGCCTTATAAATAGCAATGCCCGGCAACCCGCCTATCAGCAACCAGATCAATGGCGCGGTAATGCCATCAGAGGTGTTTTCTGCAAGGCTTTCAATCGCCCCTTTTGCAACGCCGCTTTCATCAAGTTGCGCCGGGTCGCGGCCAACAATCATGCTCACCGCTTTGCGTCCAGCTTCTAAACTGTTCTCCAAACCCGCAGCAACTGCGTGCACGTGGCGTTCAAGATCCTTTTGCGCCAGCAACGTAGACGCCAAAAGTGCTTCAACCAACCATCCCCAAGGTAGGGAGTGTAAGACGAGCGTAATCGGCACCGTAACTGCCGCAACCACGGCAACAACGACCATCAGCGTAATTACTCCGCGCGCCCTGGTCCGGTTATTGAGCCGGTGCTCCAACCAGTCTACGAGCGCACCGATCCACATGACCGGGTGACCAATCGCAGCGGTAATTGCTCGGGGATATCCGAATACGCGTTCGGTGAGGAGCGCCACAAGTGCGACCCAAAGAGACATCATGGAGAACAAGATTGCGGGCATTTTCTCACCCGTGTGCGATTTTCAAAAGCATGTCGACATCAAGATGAGTTTCCAAATGGATTGCAAGTGCATCAAGGGTTTCATCTACCGCTACATCATATGAAAACACGCCCCCGGCTTTTGCGCCAAGTTTCGCAAGAAATGCGCGCCGGAAGCTGTCTGAAGCAAAAATACCGTGCAAATATGTGCCGCTAACCAGTCCGTTTCTGTCACGTGCCCCCTCATTTCGCCCGGCTATGACGGTTACGGGCCGGTCCCGGTCTGGTCCCTCCGTTTCACCCATGTGGATCTCATAACCGGAAATCGGTTCGCCGCTGTCCAAATGCATCCCGGCAACTTCTGCCAGGCGTTTTTCGCCATTAAGCGTGGTTTCAACGTCGAGCAATCCCAACCCGGCAACACTTTCGGCTGGCCCCTCTAAACCATGCGGATCATGAATAGCCTGGCCAAGCATCTGGTATCCACCACACAGTCCCAATACATGACCGCCGCGGCGCACATGGCCTGCGAGATCAATATCCCATCCTTGCGCCCGGAAATCAGCCAGATCGCCGATGGTTGATTTCGTTCCGGGCAAAATGACCAGATCAGCATCTCCGGGAAGCGGTTCACCAGGCTGTATAATGCGCAGTTCAACTCCTGGCTCCAGCTTAAGCGGGTCAAGATCATCAAAATTCGCAATTCGCGACAAACGAGGTACCGCAATTTTTATATCGTCTCCTCGCCCTTTCACGGGGCTATCAAGAGCCACGGCATCTTCAGCAGGCAGTTTCCAGGCGTCCGCGAAGTAAGGCACTATGCCAGCACAAGGTCGCCCGGTGTTTTTCTCCAGGTAATCCACCCCGTCATCAAACAGCGATACATCGCCATGAAACTTGTTAATCAAGAAAGTGCGCACCATGGCGGCGTCTTGTTTCGAGATAATTCCGAATGTGCCTGCAATTGAGGCCATGACGCCACCACGGTGAATATCAGCGACCAATGCAACCGGCACCTGGGCGGCCAGGGCAAACCCCATATTGGCAATATCGCCATCGCGCAAATTAATCTCGGCCGGCGAGCCAGCACCTTCCACAAGAACGATATCGGCTTCAGCTTTCAAGTGTTCAAAACTGGCGAGAATTTCCGGCAAAAACTGGGTACGTGCGGCCATGTATTCGCGGGCCTTAAAGCTCGCCACCCGCTTACCACGCAAAATCACCTGGGAGCCGGTGCTGGATTCTGGCTTGAGCAAAACCGGGTTCATATGCACTGACAATGGTACGTTACAGGCACGCGCTTGCAGCGCCTGGGCACGACCAATTTCGCCACCATCTGCGGTAACCGCCGCATTGTTCGACATATTTTGCGGTTTGAAAGGCCTGACGCGCATGCCCCGCCGTGTCAGTGCCCGACATAAGCCCGCCACGATCATGGACTTACCCACATCGGACCCGGTGCCTTGAAACATCAGGGCGACACTCATGGCGCGGCCATATCAATGATATGGGCATAAGAACCCATCACATTCGCCCGCTGCATTCCCATCGGAACAAGTTCGCGCCCAACTGCATCATGGGCTATGAACAGATGCATATCTCCGCCTTGGTGTACCAGAGTTGAATAATGGAATTCATGCCCCCGCAGGTTTGGGGCAAAGGGCAGTGGGCTGGCATGACTGAAAACCCGGTATCCGAGGTGCAGTTTGCGGTTCGCAAAACTTGTCACCACATCAAGCAACCCTGCCATTGCATGGCTATTGCCCTCTGCATCAATCAACCGCTCGCCCAGCACCATATAGCCACCACACTCGCCATAAATCAGCGCACCCCGGGCAGCGGCGGAGCGCACCCCATCGAGAAAAATTGCATTGCCTGCCAATCGCCCGGCATGAAGCTCGGGATACCCGCCCGGCAAAAACACCGCATCAGCGGCAGTATCCGGCCCTTCATTCTCCAGCGGCGAAAACGGAACGATCTCAACCCCGGCAGCCCTCCAGCTTTCGATGATGTGGCGATACTCGAACGCAAATGCCTGGTCGCGCGCAATCGCAATGCGCTGCCCCAGCGGCTCAAGCCCTTCGGCCACGGGTGCGGCGGATACAGGTTGGGCCATATCCGCAAACGTCTGCAAATCAACCGCGCCTTCCACCAAACCAGCAGCATGATTGATAAACGCTTCAATCTCAGGATGTTCGCTCGCCTGCACAAGACCGAGGTGGCGGGAAGGCACCTCAAGATTCCGGTCATTTGCAATACAACCCAGCACCGGAATTCCAGTCGGTGTCACAGCCTTGCGCACGATTGCCTCGTGACGCGGACTGCCGACCCGGTTGAAAATGATCCCGGCAACCTGGCAATCGCTGCGGTGGCGCGCAATGCCTTCAACCAAGGCTGCCACTGTTTGCGCCTGCCTTTGCACATCCATGACCAGAACAACGGGCAACCCGAGATTAGCGCTCAAATCAGCGGTAGAACCCGCGCCGGATTCTGCCCCGTCAAACAGCCCCATTACCCCTTCGGCAATAAACAAACCACCACGCGCCGCAGCCAGCTGGCGTAACAATTCAGGGCGCATCGCCCAGGGGTCAAGATTGAAACACGCTTCACCTGATGCCGCTTCATGAAATCGAGGGTCGATATAATCTGGCCCGGCCTTTGCCGGAGAAACCCGAATACCTGTTCGCGAAAGCGCACGCAGCAGCCCAAGGGTGACCAGGGTTTTTCCTGAACCGGAACCCGGTGCGGCGATGACCAATCCACGGGGCTGCTCAGCCAATGGGGTTCTCCCTAAGTGCGTCGGCATACCAATCGAGATGGCCGCGCATTTCCGTGACCTTGCCGATCACCACGACGGCAGGTGTGGGCAGGGCATCAAGATCATATCCATCCATGATGGCACCTAGAGTCAAATCCACCACGCTTTGCTCTGGCAATGTTGCCTTGCTGACGACAGCAACAGGGTCGGTCTTGTTACGACCAGCAGACAACAGTTCGCCAGCAATCAATTTGAGATTTTTTACAGCCATATACATGACCACGACCGGGCACGCGTTCGCCACGGCCTGCCAGTCAACACTTGCAGGCACCCCACCGGTGGAATCGTGACCAGTTAAGAAGATCACCGAATGATTGACTTCGCGATGAGTGGCGGGAATACCGGCATAAGCCAACCCGCCAACTCCAGCAGAAATGCCAGGCACGATGCGGAACGCAATACCTGCTTTTGCCAATTGCTGGCACTCTTCGCCACCACGGCCAAAAATCATCGGGTCGCCGCCCTTCAAGCGCAACACCCGTTTTCCCGATTGGGCAAGTTCAACCAGGCGCAGGGAAATATCGCGTTGACGTGCAGACGGTCTGCCGCCGCGTTTTCCTGCATATTCCATCTCGGTGCCAGATGGCACAAATTTCAGAATTTCTGCGTTCACCAAGGCGTCATACACCACCACATCTGCATTCTGTAGAGCGTGATATCCAAGCAGGGTCAGCAAGCCAGGCGCACCCGGCCCCGCCCCTACGAGCCAGACCGTGCCCGGTGCAAACTCAGGAAAGCCGGCATCATCAAGTTGGCTAAAACCAAAGCCTCGCTTACCGTCTTCCGCGTTGTTAGACGCACCAGCCTTGCTCATTTTCTCACAAATCCTGTTTACCAGTGAACGCGAAGTGTATAGAGCGAGATTATGGCCCGCACAACGCATGAACGCAGCAACAATCTAAAGCGTGGATGGACCACGGGTGCTTGCGCCACTGCGGCCACTCGCGCAGCGTTTACGGCGTTACTTACCGGCGAGTTTCCTGATCCTGTCCAAATCACGTTGCCGAAAGGCCAGACACCGGCTTTTTGCCTGGCCTCGCAGGGCAAAGGTGATGGCTGGGCCTCAGCGGGTATCATCAAGGATGCAGGCAACGACCCCGATGTTACCCATGGGGCATTAGTGATCGCAAAAGTGCAGGTTTTACCTCCTGGGGCAGGCATTGTTTTTAAGGCAGGCTCAGGCGTTGGCACCGTAACCTTGCCCGGTCTGCCAATTCCGCCAGGCGAACCCGCCATCAATCCGGTGCCACGCTCAATGATGC
>CAJQND010000182.1 GCA_905479595.1 uncultured Hyphomicrobiales bacterium | reverse complement strand
ATCGAGGAAGACGATCTTGGCGTCAACCATCATTGTGCGCCCGAGCTCCAGCAGCTTCTTTTGTCCGCCGGACAGATTGCCTGCGAGTTCGTCGGCAACGTGCGATATCTCTAAAAATTCAATAACTTCATCGGCCTTTTTACGAACCTGTTTTTCTTCCTCGCGCACCTTCGATGGACGAAACCAGGCGTCGATCAGGTTTTCACCCGATTGGCCACCCGGCACCATCATCAGGTTTTCGCGAACCGAAAGAGTGGAGAATTCATGGGCGATCTGAAAGGTTCTCAGCAGGCCCTTGCCGAAGAGTTCGTGAGGCGGCAGACCGGTAATGTCCTGCCCATCAAAACGTATTGTGCCACGGTTGGGCGCATACCGACCGGTGAGGACGTTGAAACAGGTCGTTTTGCCAGCGCCGTTTGGACCCATGATGCCGCTGATCTGACCTTCTCCGAACTCAAGACAGATCTTTTCCAGCACGACTGAAGAGCCAAACCGCTTGTGAATGTCATGCGCTTCAAACAAGGCCATTATGCCACCTGCCGTCTTATCGAAGCATCTTTGGCACTTTTTGGTTTCAATTGCTGGAGAACGCCGGCGATGCCTTCGGGGCGGAACATAACCATTACCACGAACATCAACCCGTACCAGAGCAACCAGGTTTCTGTGATACCCCCCAGGACATCGCGGGCAACGAAGTAGAGAATGACGCCCAATACCGGGCCCCAGAAGCTGATCAGCCCTCCGCCTATCAGAACCATCATCACGACCAGACCGGATTGGTGGACTGCCATGACATCGGGGTAAGCACTTTGTTGAGCCATTGCCAAAAGGCCGCCGGCCATCCCCGCAAACATTGCCGAGATCGTGAATGCGGCCAGCTTAAAGCGCCAAACCTCGTAGCCTGCAAAGGATGCGCGCATTTCGTTCTGGCGAACGGCCTGCAGGATGCGCCCGAAAGGCGAGTGCACCAGGCGCCACAGCAAAATAACAAGGACCAGCAGTATTACGGCTGCAAAATAGTAGAACGCAACATTGTCGTTCAGATCGACCTTTGTGAAAATCAAATTCAATTCCGGGCGCGGGATGTTCAAAAGCCCATCCTCGCCGCCGGTCAGCCAGCGCATTTTAATCGCGGAAAACCAGAAAATTTGCCCAAATGCAATGGAGAGCAGCGCGAAGTAGAGCCCACGTCGATGGGACAGAAACAGCCCAACGATAATCCCCGCCAATCCGGCGATTGCAACAGCCGCGATCAACCCACCCCAAAGGCTCACGGCTATTTCTTGCTGGAACAACCCAAAGGCATAGGCCCCAACCCCAAGGTATGCCCCATGTCCAAAGCTGTGCAGCCCGGTGTATCCAAAGAGTAAGTTGAACCCCATAGCGTAGATGAGCCAGATCACGATTTCCAGTCCGATGTAGTGGTAAAGCCCGATGGCAGTCAGCCAAAGTGGTGCAGACAGGAGCAGGGCAGCCAGCAAAATGATCTGTGGCGTGATCAGCTGTTGGGAGCGCGGCGATATGTTTGAAAGCGTCATCATCAGCTAGTTCTCCAATGCTGAGGCGCGGCCAAACAGACCACGGGCACGGAAGCCCAGCACCAGAATGAGAAGGACATACATCGACATCATAGACCAGGCAGAAGCATAGGCCCCCGTAACGCCGACCGTCAGCCCGACCAGAATGGACGCAAACACCGCGCCCCAGAATGAACCGACGCCGCCTAGGGCAATGATCAGAAATGCTGGAATGACCACGTCGATGCCGACATGCGGGCGCAAGCCCCATATGGGCACCATCACGATACCGGCCAACCCGGCCAGCGCCGCACCAAACCCGAAGACCAGCAGACGCAGCTTGCTCAGGTCATACCCGAGCGCGCGTACCATCTCGCTGTCATGGGCCCCTGCCTTGATGATTGCACCATAGGGGGTTTTTTCCAGGAAGGCCCATACTCCAAGGATTGCAAACACTGAAAATCCGGCGGCGAAGAATTTGTACTTGGAATAGATGCTGCCCAGAAAGAATGTTGCCCCGTTGATGGCTTGTGGCACCTGTAGATACTGCTCGCCCGTGCCCCAGCCGAGACGAATGATTTCTTCAATGACAATGCCCGCGCCAAAAGTCAGCAACAGTCCGTAAAGCGGTGCTTTGCCGTAAGTTCGCCGCAGGCACAGTTCCAGCAACATGCCGATACCTCCCGCCAGAACCGGAGCAAACATAAGTGCTGCGATGTAGCGCGGCGCAAGCGGCAGGCCCAGCCACCATTGGCCAAACCCGGTATCGGCAATTGGGTCCATCCCGATGAGGGTGAGCGCAAAATAGGCCCCAAGCGCAAACAGCGATCCATGCGCAAGATTGATCACTTCCATGACACCAACGATCAGCATGAAGCCCAATGCGATCAGCGCAAACAGAAGACCAAGGGTCAACCCGTTGAAGATATGCGGTGCAAGTTGTGTCATCACCAAGATTTGCCTGAGAAATGTTGAATTTCGACCGGCCAGCCAAGGGTTGGCTGGCCGGTCGTTGGTTTGTTACGCAGCCCGGTATCAGGCGTCGAACGTCGGCGTTGCGTCATAGCTCTCCAAGGCGCAGGCACCTGGTGCGCCTTCATCTTTGACTTCGTCAGGCGATGAGTTTGACAGGATTTTGAACATATCATCCTTGTCTGAGGTGCCTGTGTTGCCAGTCGCCAGATAGATGGTTTGCTGGACCTGATGGGTAACGGGATCGATGTAGGCGTCGTGATGTTGCATGCGATCCGCAGCGGACATTTTATGTCCCTCAAGTTCTTTGATCACTGCAATGTTGTTTGTGGTGCCTGCCCGCTCGATGGCGGCAAGAAGGTTCTTGGTGGCCATGTAGCCATTGTAGAACACATTGCCGGGAACCCGCATTTTGGTATCAGGATACATTGCCTGATAACGTTTCACGAAGTCGTCCACGCCTGGCAAATCCAGCTTGTAGTACCAGGTGGTTCCAAAGACACCGAAGAGGTTTTCAATCGGCAGCCCATACACGTCTGGCCAGTCCTGCTGGTTGTTGATCCATGCGGGCTTTTCTCCCATCCCCAGTTGAGCAACCTGCTGGCGCATGGCCTTTTGGTCATCTCCACCAACGGCTGCTGCAACAACATTCGGTGATGCCTGTTGAATTTTCAGCAGGGCGGACGAGAAATCACGCGTTCCTTGTGGAACGAGGAATTCATCTTCGACCGTGCCGCCGTATTTAGCCAAAAGCTTCTTGGTTGCCGCGGCCGTGTCATGGCCCCACCCGTAATCATTGGTGAGAAGCATCCACTTTTTGCCATAGGCCGAGATCGCGTTTTTCACAGCGGCTTGGGCAAAGTTGCTGCCATTACCGTCCCAAACGAATTTAACCCGGTGACAGTTCTTGCCACTTTCAGTTGGTGAAGACGAATTGGTGTTGAGGTAGATCACACCATATTTCTGGGCGACCTGACTGATCGCGTTTGCTACCCCGGAGCTTACCGCGCCGACCATGAAACCAACTTCCTCGCGTGAAATCATCCGCTCTGCAACACGACTGCCTGTCGCCGGTGTGGTTTCAGTATCGATATGGGTCGTTTCGATCTTGCGGCCAAGCACACCACCCTTTTCATTGAACTCGGCGATTGCCATCATCATGCCGCGACGATCACTGGCGCCTGAATTTGCATATTGGCCGCTGGCGTCAGAGGTAAAACCAATCTTGATCGGCTTGTCTGACGCAGCCGCCAGAACCCGGTTGTGTTTCCACGGCCCGAAGAAGGTTGAGACCCCTCCGGCAGCAGCGGCGGCCGTCGTAAGAAGTTGACGGCGATTCATAATTATTTTGGACATCGGTCCCTCCTGAAATTCATTCAACCCAGCCTCTAAGGCCCTTGCGATCATCCGCCACTTTTAGGCGATTGAACGAGATGTCGATTAAATTGAAAAAATATTCTTTCAATGTCAATGAATTTTTCATTGTATTCGAAAATTGAAAGTAGTATCATGGAAAAAAGGGGATTTTTTTGTGAAAAAACAACAAGTTGCTCCAAAGACATTTGATTCGCTCAGGCAGGTGATCCGCGACAGGTTTCAGGATTTAAGTCCGCATCTACAGCGAATTGCGCGCGCCTCCCTAGAGGAACCGAACACATTTGCGCTGAGCACCACATCCAAAATTGCTGAATCTCTTGAGGTGCAACCTTCGACCCTCATCCGGTTTTCCAAAGAGTTCGGCTACTCTGGGTTTTCCGAACTCCAGAGTGTGTTCAGGCAGCGTTTGATCGAAGGTGAGCCGACAACTCGCGAACAGGTATTGTCGGAAACCACAGCCGGTCCACAGGAAGTTGAGGACGTTCTCGGCAATGTAGTTTCTGCAAGTATCGAGGCCCTCGAAATGCTTCGCAATGAGGCCAACACCAGTGACATTGCCCAAGCAGTCAAAATGATGCGCGAAGCAAGGCACGTTTACGTCGCGGGTCTACGCAGATCCCGCCCTGTTGCAGACTATCTTGTCTATGGGCTCTTGCGGACCGAAAAGCCGAGCAGTCTTCTGGACTTTGCAGGGGGAATGGCCGGGCCGCAAATCAGTACGATTGGGCCTGACGATGTATTGATCGCCATTGCATTTCCACCTTATTCAACCCCTGTTGTAAACGCCGTCATGGATGCAAATGTTTCCGGTCGGCAGATTATTACCATCACTGATGCTTCAGACAGCCCGCTTGCACAAAATGCGCGCGTCGCACTCTTTGTTGATGCTGACACAAAGGCGCCCTTGCAACCGGTATCGGGGTCGATGGGGCTTGTTCAGGCACTGCTGGTTCTGGTCGGGCAGCGGTGACATACGACTATTAAAACGCGGACAGGCATAACTTAATGAGACAAACTTAATCGCAGAAATTCCGGGTGAATTCATCGAGCCTGGTGCATTTGTACCGACTGCGGTGTTGGTTGGCGGTTTATCCCCGCCCTCCAAACCTC